>DATNCU010000654.1:0-10156 GCA_035607145.1 Thermoanaerobaculia bacterium | reverse complement strand
CACGGGAGTTGCGACCTCGACGATGCGGCGCTCACGGTGCTGGCCGCGGTGGTGCGCTGCGATCGAGCGCGTCGTCGGGTCGTGCTCGACGCCGGCGCCATCGCCCTCTCGAAGGACCTCGGGCCGCGCGACATCGACCCGCGCGCGGGCTTCGGACGCGTCCTGCACCTCGATGGCCGCGACTCGGGCGCGCGCGTCGACCGCGTCACCCAGGAGCACGGCGAGGTCGAGCTGCCGGCCGACGCGGACCTCGACGCCTGGCGCGTCGGCGCACGCGTGCGCATCCTCGCCAACCACTCCTGCCTGACGGCGGCGCAGCACGCCGAGTATCACGTCGTGCAAGGCGGCGACGTGGTGGCGACCTGGCGGCCGGCGCGCGGCTGGTGAGGCGGAGCGGTTCCCCCGGACTGCATAGACATGCCGGCGCTGGCCGCTCCCGAGCACTGAGCGCTGCGCATCTCGCCGAGGCGGGTGTCAGCGCGGAGTCGGTGCGTGCCGGTCTCCTGGGTGCGGTCCAGGTTTCAGTGTCCTTGCATTTATGGATCTTCATTCCATAATTGCACGGTTGATCCCCCGCCGGCTTCTTCCCAGCCTCACGTCTTCCCTGGCCGAGGTTCCGGCAGTGGCGCTGCTGGGGCCACGTCAGGCGGGCAAGACCACGCTGGCGCTCGAGGTGGCCGAGGCGCAGCCGGCGGTCTATCTCGATCTGGAGTCAGAGACGGATCGGGCCAAGCTCGCCGAGCCGGAGCTCTACCTGTCGCAACACGAGGACAAGCTCGTCATCCTCGACGAGATCCAGCGGACACCCCAGCTGTTCCGGAGCCTGCGCGGGCTCATCGACGCCGGCAGGCGGCGCGGGCGGGGCAAGGGCCGTTTCCTAGTCCTCGGCTCGGCGTCGATCGACCTGCTCAAGCAGTCGAGCGAGTCGCTCGCCGGACGCATTCGCTATCTGGAGCTCGCTTCGCTCGATGCCGGCGAGGTCGGCCGCGAGCGCATCGATCCGCTCTGGCTGCGCGGCGGGTTCCCGGAAAGCCTGCTCGCTGCTTCCGACGCGGCGAGTCTGCGCTGGCGCGCGGATTTCATTCGCACCTATCTCGAGCGCGACATCCCGCAGCTCGGGCCGCGCATCCCGGCCGAGACGCTGCGCCGGCTCTGGACGATGCTGGCGCACCAACAGGGCAGCCTGCTCAATGCCGCCGCTCTCGCTCGCGCGCTAGCCGTGGACGGCAAGACGATCGCCGCCTACCTCGACCTGCTTGTGGACCTGCTCCTCGTCCGCCGCCTTTCTCCGTGGTACGGCAACGTCCGCAAGCGATTGGTCAAGTCGCCCAAGGTCTACGTCCGCGACAGCGGGCTGGTGCACGCGTTGCTCGGCATCGGCGACCGCGAGGCGCTGCTCTCGCACCCGGTGGCTGGAGGGAGTTGGGAGGGCCTGGCGATCGAGTCGCTGATCGCCGCCGCGCCGAGCGGCACCGAAGCGCATTTCTTCCGCACCGCGTCCGGCGCCGAGATCGACCTGCTGTTGAAGCTGCCCGGCCATCGGAAGTCGTGGGCCATCGAGATCAAGCGCGGCTTGGCGCCGAAGCTCGAGCGGAGCTTCTACGCGGCCTGCGAGACCCTTCGCCCGGAGCGGCGCCTCGTGGTCTATGGCGGAGTCGAGCGATTCCCGCTCGGCGAAGGCGTGGAGGCGATCTCGGTCACCGAGCTAAGCGAAGAGCTCTCCGCACCGTAAGCACTGCGCATCCCTCGAGAGCAGCTAGAGCCGTTGCGCGAGCCGGCGGCGCGCCGACGTTGGTGGCGCGAGAAGGTACCATCGGGAAGACCCGGGCTCTGCCCGAACGAAGGAGGATCGATCGAACGATGACGAGCGGCCCTGAAGCAGCAGCCGACGACCAACGCGAAGCAAACGGCACCAGCCGCCCCGCCTCCTCCCACCCTCACGACCGCCTCGCCGATTTCAGCACCGACCGCAGTGTCCTCGTCCTCTCCGCTCTCGCGGTGGGCATCGGCGCAGTAGCAGCGTTCGTCGCCTACGCGCTGTTGTGGCTGATCGCGGTCATCACCAACCTCGCCTACTTCCAGCGCTTCTCTTCGACCTTCACCTCGCCTGCCGGCAACCACCTCGGCGCGTGGGCGCTGCTCGTCCCCGCCGTCGGCGGGTTGCTCATCGGCCTGATGGCTCGCTACGGCTCGGAGAAGATCCGCGGCCACGGCATCCCCGAAGCGCTGGAGGCGATCCTCATCGGCGGCAGCCGCGTGGAGCCGAAGGTGGCGGCGCTCAAGCCGCTGTCGTCGGCGCTGTCGATCGGCACCGGCGGGCCGTTCGGGGCCGAAGGGCCGATCATCATGACCGGCGGCGCGCTGGGGTCGCTGATCGCGCAGCGCGTGCACCTCTCCTCCGCCGAGCGCAAGACGCTGCTCGTCGCCGGCGCCGCGGCGGGCATGGCGGCGATCTTCGCCACGCCGATGGCGGCGGTGCTGCTCGCCGTCGAGCTGCTGCTCTTCGAGTGGAAACCGCGCAGCTTCGTGCCTGTGGCGGTGGCGTCGGTGGTCGCTTCGATCGTGCGCGTGCCGCTGCTCGGCAACGGGCCCATCTTCCCGGTGTTGGCGCACGGCGTCGTCGGCGCCGAGGTGCTCGGCTTCGCGGTGATCGTCGGCGTGGTCGCCGGCCTCGCTTCGGGCGCGCTCACCGCGCTCGTCTACGCCTGCGAGGACCTCTTCGCCAAGCTCCCCGTGCACTGGATGTGGTGGCCGATCCTCGGCGGCCTGGCGGTGGGGCTCGGCGGCCTCTTCGACCCGCGCGTGCTCGGCGTCGGCTACGAGAGCATCCAGGCGCTGCTCAGCGGCCACCTCGTCGGCGGCTCGGCGGCGTCGCTGCTGCTGCTCAAGGCGGTGGTGTGGGCGATCGCGCTCGGTTCGGGCACCTCGGGCGGCGTGCTGGCGCCGCTGCTGATCATGGGCGGCGGGCTCGGCGCGCTCGAGTCGTCGCTGTTGCCGGTGGGCGACGCCGGGCTGTGGGCGACGGTGAGCATGGCGGCGATGATGGCCGGCACCATGCGCTCGCCGCTCACCGGCATCCTCTTCGCCGTCGAGCTCACGCACGATTGGAACACGCTGCCGGCACTGCTGGTGGGCGCGGTGGCGGCGCACACCGCCACGGTGCTGCTGCTGCGGCGCTCGATCCTCACCGAGAAGCTGGCGCGGCGCGGCCATCACCTGGTGCGCGAGTACAGCGTCGACCCGTTCGACGTGCACCGCATCGGCGAGGTGATGGACCGCGACCCGCCGCGCGTGCCGGCGACGATGACGGTGAGCGAGCTCGCGCGCCGCATCGCCGGCGGCGATCCCGCGCTGACGCAGCGGCAGGGCGTACCGATCGTCGACGAGCGCGGCGCGCTTGCCGGCATCATCACGCGCAGCGACCTGATGCGGGCGATGGAGGAGGGCGGCGAGCGCTCGGTGCTGGAGGCGGGCACGCGCGACCTCGTCGTCGCCTACCCCGACGAGCTGCTGCGCGAGGCGGTGGCGCGCATGTTGGCGCGCGACGTCGGGCGGCTGCCGATCGTCTCGCGCGAGGAGCCGCGGCGGCTCGTGGGGTACCTCGGACGCGCCGGCATCATGCGCGCGCGCGTGCGGCTCTACGAGGAGGAGAACTTGCGCGAGCGCGGAGCGCCGGCGGCATAAGGGCTGCATCCCCTCCGCGCCACGGTCCCTGCGCGGAGGTGCGTTCGCTCGTATGAATCTCTCGCGGCCTCGACAGGTGGATTCGCCGACGCCCACTGCGCAGCCGAGCGCGACCGTCGCCGGAAGCCGTGCGGAGCCCGGCCCGCCCGCAGCCCTTCCGGCGCCCGCGGCGGTAGCTGCTCAAGTCGACGAGCCGCGGAAGCTCGTCGTTTTCGGCGGCCTAATCCTGGTGCTGCTGCTCGCGGCGCTCGACTCGACGATCGTCGCCACCGCGCTGCCCACCATCGTCGGCGAGCTGGGCGGGCTCGAGCGGCTGTCGTGGGTGGTGACCGCCTACCTGCTGGCGCAGACGGTGGTGATGCCGCTCTACGGCAAGCTCGGCGACCTCTACGGCCGCAAGCGCGTGCTGCAGACCGCGGTGTTGATCTTCCTCGCCGGCTCGGTGCTGTGCGGCCTCTCGCGCTCGATGCTGCAGCTCATCGTCTTCCGCGCCCTGCAGGGGCTCGGCGGCGGCGGGCTGATGGTGAGCTCGCAGGCCGCCATCGCCGACGTGGTGCCGCCGCGCGAGCGCGGGCGCTACCAGGGGATCTTCGGCGCTGCCTTCGGCGTGGCGTCGATTGCCGGGCCGCTGCTTGGCGGGTTCTTCACCACGCACTTGTCGTGGCGGTGGATCTTCTACGTCAACCTGCCGCTGGGCGCCATCGCGCTGGGCGTGCTCGCCACCGCGCTGCCGCGCACGGGGCGGCGCGTGACGCATCGCGTCGACTACCTCGGGGCGCTGCTGCTCGCCGTGGCGCTCGCCGCGATCGTGCTCGCCACCGACCTCGGCGGCACCGCCTATCCGTGGAGCTCGGCACCGATCGTCGGCATCCTGGCTGCCGGCGCGGCGGCGCTCGCGTTGTTCCTCGTCGTCGAGGCGCGCGCGGCGGAGCCGGTGCTGCCGCTGCAGCTCTTCCGCAACCGCGTCTTCGCCGTCTCCGGCGCGGTGGGGCTCATCGTCGGCTTCGCGCTCTTCGGCGCCGTCACCTTCCTGCCGCTCTTCCTGCAGGTGGTGCGCGGGCAGAGCCCGACGGCGTCGGGGCTGCAGCTGGTGCCGATGATGGGCGGCATGTTGCTCACCTCGATCGGCTCGGGGCAGCGCATCAGCCGCAGCGGGCGCTACCGGATGTTCCCCATCGTCGGCACCGCGGTGATGACGGTCGGGCTGGTGCTGCTGTCGCGACTGCGGCCCGACACCGGCGCCGTGGCGCTGTCACTCGCTCTCGTCGTCGTCGGCGTCGGCCTCGGCATGGTGATGCAGGTGCTGGTGCTCGCGGTGCAGAACGCCGTCGACTTCGCGGACCTCGGCGTCGCCACCTCGGGCGCGACGCTGTTCCGCTTCGTCGGCGGCTCGGTGGGCACTGCCGTGATGGGAGCGATCTTCACCGCCCGGCTGGGCAAGCTGCTCGCGGCGGCGCACTTCGACCTCGGTGGCGCGGCGGGTGCCGGGCTGCAGTTGCGCGGCGCGGCGTTGCGGCAGCTCGCACCCGCAGCGCGCACGACCTTCCTGGCGCTGTTCACGCAGGCGCTGGCATCGATCTTCGTCGTCGCCGCGGCGATCGCCGCGCTCGGCTTCCTGCTCACCTGGCTCTTGCCCGAGCGACCGTTGCGACAGACGGTGGCGGCGAGCGCGGCCGGGGTCGCCGAGGGCTGTGCCGCGCCGCCGCCGGACTCGGCGCTGCAGCAGATCGAGCGGGGGCTGGCGCTGCTCGGCAGCCGCGACACCCAGCGGGCGCTGCTCGAGCGCACGGCAGCGCGCGCCGGCGTCGACCTCTCGCCGGCGGCGGTTTGGTTGCTGGGGCGGTTCGATGACGATCCACGGGCCGACGTCGCCGCGCTCGCGAGCCGCTACGCCGTCGACCGCTCGCGGCTCGAGGCGGGCGTCGAGGCGCTGCGCGAGAAAGGGCTGATCGCCGAGCGCGACGGCGGTCCGCCGGATGCCGCACGAACGGATGCATGGCGCGAACGTCCTCTCACCACCGAAGGCCGGAACGTCCTCGCCCGCCTACGTGCCGCGCGCAAGCAGGAGCTCGCCGCCGCCCTCGCCGGCTGGTCGCCGGAGCGCCACCACGAGCTTGCGGCGCTGATCACCGACGTAGCGCGGCGCCTCGCCGACCGCGCACCCGAGGCGCGTCCTGCCACCCCCGCCGCTCGACCCGCGTAAGATCCCATCGTGCGCTACGACGATCTCCCCGGCGCGGAGCTGGTGCTCCCCGGCATCGAAGACCTGCGGCGCGGCGTCGAGTCGGTGCCGGCGCTGCTGGTGGCGATCGGCCGTCCTCGGCTCGTCGAGCTGGACCTCGACGTTCCGTCCCACTCGTTCGACGCACCGGAGCGCCGTCTCTACTTGCGGCTCGCCGCCGAGCACGGGGACGAGGCGCACTCCCGTTACAACGCCTTGCTGCGCCGTCTGGTCAGCTTCGAGCGCGCCGCGGAATGCGCGAGCTGACCAACGCTGATCGCATCGAGCAGCGAAGAGCTGAGCGTCCTCGACGGTTCCGCCAACGAGTAGAAGAGTTCGTAGCCGCACATCGCCGGTCTCCGGCGTAGTAACCTATTGGCGCACATCGCCTTGCAGTGACGGAGGGGGCATGTTCGAGATCGAGGAGCTGGTGGCGCGGGAGATCCTGGACTCCCGGGGGAACCCGACCATCGAGGTGGATTGCCTGCTGTCGGGCGGGGCGCTGGGCCGCGCGGCGGTGCCGTCGGGGGCGTCCACCGGCACGCGCGAGGCGCTGGAGAAGCGCGACGGCGGCAAGCGCTACCTCGGCAAGGGCGTGCTCGGCGCGGTGCGCGCGATCGAAGAGGAGATCGCCCCCGAGCTGCTCGGCATGGACGTGCGCGACCAGGCGGCGATCGACCGCGGCCTCGTCGCCCTCGACGGCAGCGACAGCAAGGAGCGGTTGGGCGCCAACGCCATCCTCGGCGTCTCGCTCGCCGTCGCGCACGCGGCGGCGGAGGCGGCCGGGCTGCCGCTCTACGCCTACGTCGGCGGCCCCGGCGCCACCACCCTGCCGGTGCCGATGCTCAACGTGCTCAACGGCGGGGCGCACGCCGACAACTCGGTCGACGTGCAGGAGTTCATGGTGGTGCCGGTCGGCTTCGAGAGCTTCGGCGAGGCGTTGCGCGCCGGCGTCGAGGTCTACCACACGCTCAAGAAGGTGCTGCTCGCCAAGAAGCTCTCGACCGGTGTCGGCGACGAGGGCGGCTTCGCGCCTGATTTGAAGAGCAACCAGGAGGCGCTCGATCTGCTGGTGGAGGCGATCGAGAAGGCGGGGTACAAGCCTGGCGACGAGATCGCGCTGGCGCTCGACGTCGCCGCCTCGGAGCTCGGCGACGGCAAGGACGGCGAGGACCCCGCGACCTATTCGCTCGCCGGCGAGGGCAAGAGCGGCCTGCGCGCCGACGACCTGATCGCGCTCTACGCGAGCTGGCTCGACGCCTACCCGCTGGTGTCGATCGAAGACGGCCTCGCCGAAGGGGACCGCGACGGCTGGAAGGCGCTGACTCAAGCACTGGGCGCGCGCGTGCAGCTCGTCGGCGACGACCTCTTCGTCACCAACCCGGCGATCCTCGCGCAGGGGATCGCCGACGGCCTCGCCAACGCGCTGCTCGTCAAGGTCAACCAGATCGGCACCCTCACCGAGACCCTCGACGCCGTCGAGCTGGCGAAGACCAACGCCTACGCCAACGTCATGTCGCACCGCTCCGGCGAGACCGAGGACACGACCATCGCCGACCTCGCCGTCGCCTGCCGCACCGGCCAGATCAAGACCGGCGCGCCGTGCCGCAGCGACCGCGTCGCCAAGTACAACCGCCTGTTGCGCATCGAGGAGGAGCTGGAGGGCGTCGCCACCTACCCCGGGCGCCGCGCCTTCCCCCGCTACCGCCGGTGACGCCGCCGCTCGACTCCACCGCCGCCGCCGCGCCGCCGCCCCGCGAGCGCTCGCCGTTCCTGCTCGCGCTGGCGGTGATCGCGGTGTTGATCGCGGTGGGCGCCGCGAGCCTGCGCTCCTGGCGCGACCTCGCCGAGCAACGCGCGCACGAGGCCGACCTCGCCGCCTCGATCGCCAAGACCGAGACGAAGGTCCGTCAACTCGAAGAGCGCAACCGGCGGCTGGAGAAGGACGCGGTCACCTTGGAGCGTCTGGCGCGGCAGGAGCTCGGGCTCGTCAAGCCGGACGACCTGGTGGTGGTGTTCCCGGCGACGACGGGGGCCGTGACAGCTCCTCGCGCACCTACAGTGTCCCCGCCTGAGCACGCGGCACATTGAGAGGCACACCTAGACGCGCAGGTGGTTCGGCTTCGTGCGCTCACTGCCCGGCGAGCCGTCCACGCTCCGAGCAATTAGGTCGCGCCGTCCTCGTCTAGCCATCCCGGCCGAATTTCGCTAGGCGATCGAGAAAGACTTCCTCCTCATCGAGCTTCAGGTACCGATAACCGGCGATGTAACTGGGCAGCGCCAGTCCGGGAGTGAGCAGATAGGGCACCACAGCGATGTCGCGGCCGCGCGCGTATCCGATCTCGTACGCCACCCAGCGCGACTGAATGCCAGCCTCGGAGATGAGCACCAGGGCGTGACTGGCCCGTTTGAGCTCGTCGTGTACTCGCTGCACTATTGAATGGCCCGGATCGACGTCACGCTCGTAGAGAAAGTACTGAATGCCGCGGCGGGTGAGCCGCTGCGTGAACTCGACGACGAATGCTTGGTCGTGGTGCGAGTAGCTGACGAAGACGAACGGCGCGTCCTGGGGTTGCAAAACGCCTTTCGCCCGATCTAGAAGGCGCTCGAATCGGCTCTGCGCTTCCTCCGAGCGCACACCCACGTCCCACTTGACGAGCTGTTGCTCGTCGAGGACCGCGAAGTCGAGAGATTCCGGTCGGAACCCATCCATCTGACTCACCAGCTTGGTTAGCTGGAACAGCACAGCACGGAGTTCGTCGACCAGATCCTTGTCCAAGGACAGCAGGTCGATGCCGCGAAACTGCCGCGCCACGGTAGCCGCGCGGCCGACGAAGACCTCGAACTCGGAAAAGGCATAGCTCCTCAATTCGGGCCGCGAGCAGACGTTGACGGGGTCACGGGAGCCCAAGTAGCGGAGCCCGATCTCGATGTTTGCAATCTCGTCGCTACGCTCCACGAACGCCGGATCGTCGACGGTCTCGACGACCAGGACCGGGCCTCCCGCCGGAACGACCTCGCCCTTGTGGACGAGGATTTCCAGCACCACCGCCGCGTACTCGATCTCAAGCTCCACGTCGATCTTGTCGGTGGCCGCCGACATATACATCTCTCTGGGCCTCAACGAAGCCCCCACCCTGACGACAACGGAGGTGATCGTCACCTCTCGGATGTCGGGGCCGATCGGCGGCAGGTAGACCGTGTGCCTCATTCGTCGACTCCCGTTGGCCGGCCACCCGGCTCCACGCGGCGCTCCGGCACCGCGTAGCCAGGCGTCCTGGTGGAAATCGTGGACGTTGATATAGACGGCCTTGGCTCGTCGATTTCGCCCAGCCAAGGCAACGAGCGATGCTCTAGCGCCGACGACAGCGTGGCGTGCTGGGGCTACGTGGTCGAGCCGCCCCCGCCGTGGTTGTGAGCGGCCGGCGCGCGCGGCGGCTGTGACGTCTTCCACCGGTCCCCGCGTGCCAACGTGTGGGCGAGCAGCGGCGGCGTGACCACGGTGGTGGCGATGACGACGATCACCAGCGCCGAGAAGATGGCAGGCGCCACGACGCGCTCGCCGTGCAGCATGAGCTGGGCGCCGATGCCGGCGAAGATGAGGCCGACCTCGCCGCGCGGCACCATGCCGACCGCTACCGACAGGCGATCGAGGCCGCGGCGGAGCACGCCGCCGGCGCAGGCGAGCTTGCCGAGCACTGCGGCGACGAGGAGGAGCGCCGCGAGGCCGAGGACCGGCAGCTGCGCGAAGCTGCGCAGGTCGACGGCGAGGCCCATGTGGACGAAGAAGAGCGGCACCAGGAAGCCGGCGATCGGCGCCAGGAGGTCTTCGAGTTCGTGATCTGCGCGGTCGACGAGGTCGCGGTAGTGCACCTCGTCGAGGATCAGGCCGGCGGCGAAGGCTCCCACGATCGGCGCCAGACCGACGAGGTCGGCGAGCCAGGCGAAGAGGAAGGCCACCGCCAGGCTGCCCGCGAGCAGCATGCCGCGGATCTGCAGGCGCGAGGCGATTCCAAACAGGCGCTTCGACACCCAGCCGCCAGCGGCCAGCGAGCCGAAGAGGAAGAGCGCCGCCTTGCCGATGATCCACAGGACGCTCGTCGCGCGCAGCTCGGCGCCGCGGTCGGCGGCCTCGATGCTGCCGATGACGACGGCGAGGATGACGAGGCCGAGCACGTCGTCGATCACCGCCGCGCCGAGGACGATGCGGCTCTCCGGCGCCTGCAGCTTGCCGAGGTCGGCGAGCACGCG
>DATNCU010000554.1:0-3657 GCA_035607145.1 Thermoanaerobaculia bacterium | reverse complement strand
AGCGCCGCCGACGCCGCGGCGGTGGGCTTCGACGACTCGGCGATCTACGAGGAGCTGCGGCGGGCGCACGAGGACCGCCGCATCCCGATGATCCAGCTCATGCGCGAGGAGGCACAGGCGGCCTTCCGCGCCTGGCACGAGAAGGCCGACAAGGTGCCCTACTGATGGCGCTGATCGGCAAGCCCGTGCCGCGCAAGGAGGGGCGCGCGAAGGTGACCGGCGCCGCGCGCTACGTCGACGACCTGCGGCGCGACGGGATGCTCTACGGCACCACCGTGCGCAGCCCGGTGGCGCGCGGGCGCATCCGCGGCGTGCACTTTGGCGACGGCATTCCTTGGGAGGAGATCGTCGTCGTCACCGTCAAGGATGTGCCGGGGAAGAACTGCATCACGCTGATCCTCGAGGACCAGCCCTGCCTCGCCGACGGCGTCGTCAACCATCCCGAGGAGCCGGTGCTGCTGCTCGCCCACGCCGACCGCTACCTGCTCGAGGAGGCGCGGCGGTCGGTGACGCTCGAGATCGACGAGCTGCCGGCGGTCTTCGATCTCGAGGAGTCGCTCGCGGCCACAACCGTCATCTGGGGCGAGGACAACGTCTTCAAGTCGTACCTGGTCGAGAAGGGCAACGTCGACGACGCATGGCCCCAGGCCGACGTGGTGCTCGAGCGCACCTACTCGACGGGCGCGCAGGAGCAGCTCTACATCGAGCCGCAGGGCGTCATCGCCGAGGCCAACCCGCACGATGGCGTCACCGTGTGGGGGTCGCTGCAGTGCCCGTACTACGTGCACAAGGCGCTGGTGCCGCTCTTCGCGCTTCCCAAGGACAAGGTGCGCGTGGTGCAGACGGAGACCGGCGGCGGCTTCGGCGGCAAGGAGGAGTACCCGTCGATGATCGGCGCCCACGCGGCGCTGCTGGCCTGGAAGTCGGGGCGGCCGGTCAAGATGATCTACGACCGCGCCGAGGACATGGTGGCGACGACGAAGCGGCACCCGTCGCGCACTCGCATTCGCTCGGCGGCGACGCGCGAGGGAACGCTGCTGGCGCTCGACTTCGACTTCGCGATCGACGGGGGCGCCTACGCGACGTTGTCGTCGGTAGTGCTGTCGCGCGGCACCATCCACGCCGGGGGCCCGTACGACTGCCCGAACGTGCGCGTGCGGAGCCGCGCGGTCGCCACCAACGCGCCGCCGCACGGCGCCTTCCGCGGCTTCGGCGCGCCGCAGAGCATCTTCGCCATGGAGTGCCACCTCGACGAGCTGGCGGCCGAGCTCGGCATCACGCCGGAGGAGATCCGCCGCCGCAACTTCATCGAAAAGGGCGACACACTCGCAGTTGGCCAGGTCGTGAAGGAGCACGTCGACCTGCCGGCGCTGCTCGACAGCGCCTTCGCGATGACCGGCTACCGCGAGAAGCGCGAGCGCTTCGCACGCGAGGCCGCAGCGGCGCCGCGAGTGCGCAAGGGGATCGGCTTCGCCTCGTTCATGCACGGCGCCGGCTTCACCGGCTCCGGCGAGGAGTACCTCGCTTCGATCGTCGGCGTCGACGCCACCGCCGACGGGCAGGTGCGCGTGCGGGTGGCGAGCACCGAGATCGGCCAGGGTACGAACACCATCCTGGCGCAGATAGCGGCCGAGGCGCTCGGGCTGCCCTACGACCAGGTGGAAGTGGCGCAGCCCGATACCGCCAACGTGCCGAACAGCGGCCCGACGGTGGCCTCGCGCACGACGATGGTCGTGGGCAAGCTGGTCGAAGGCGCGGCGCTCGCGTTGCGCGCCAAGCTCGTCGAGCACCGTCTGTTGCCGGACGCGGCGGCCGGCGGGTACTCACCCGACGACTTCCGCGCTGCCTGCGCCCGCTACCACGAACGCCTCGGGCCGCTCGAGGCGATGACGCAGTACCACCCGCCTCCCGGCATCCGCTGGGACGACGAGAAGTACCAGGGCGACGCTTACGGCGCCTACGCCTGGGCGGTCTACGTCGCCGAGGTCTCGGTGGACACGCTCACCTGCGAGACCACGGTGGACGACTTCGTCGCCGTGCAGGAGGTGGGGCGCGTCATCCACCCCGTGCTCGCCGCCGGACAGATCGAGGGCGGTGTGGCGCAGGGGATCGGCTGGGCGCTGTACGAGAACGTGGTGTGGGAGCGCGGCCGCATGGTCAACGCTCAGATGACCAACTACATCATCCCCACCGCCGCCGACGTGCCGCCGATCCGCGTCGCCTTCGCCGAGCAGCCGTACGCCGGCGGCCCCGGCGGCGCCAAGGGGATCGGCGAGCTGCCGATGGACGGCCCGGCCCCCGCGATCGTCAACGCCATCGCGCACGCGACGGGAGTGCGTGTGCGCCACGTGCCGGTGACGCCGGAAGCGATGATGGCGGCGCTCGACGAGGCGGCGGGCGCAGGAGCCGAGGAGGAGGCGCCGCTGCTCGCCGGCTAGGCAGCGCTGGCGCGGAGAGCCATGAGCGAGGGCGGCGAGACGAGCTCGATGCAAACGGTGCGCTTCACCGTCAACGGCCGCGAAGTCGAGCCGCGCGTGCACGCGATGTCGCGCCTGCTCGACGTGCTGCGCGAGGAGCTCGGGCTCACCGGCACCAAGGAAGGTTGCGGCGAGGGCGAGTGCGGCGCCTGCTCGGTGCTGATCGACGGCGAGCTGGTCAACAGCTGCCTGGTGCCGGTGGCGCAGGTCGCGGGTGCTCAGATCACCACCATCGAGGGCGTCGCGCATGACGGCGAGCTGCACCCGGTGCAGCGAGCCTTCGTCGAGCACGGTGGCGCGCAGTGCGGCATCTGCACGCCGGGGATGGTGATGGCGGCGGTGGCGCTCTTGGCGCACACACCGCGGCCGAGCGAGGAGCAGATTCGCACCGGCCTCGCCGGCAACCTCTGCCGCTGCACCGGCTACATGAAGATCTTCGACGCCGTCGCCGCGGCCGGCTCGGCCGGAGACGAGGCCAAGCGGTGAGATCGAACCTGCCCGCCTACGAGCTCGCGACGCCGGCCGACCTCGCCGGCGCGCTGGCGCTGCTCGCCGGCGGCGCGCACCGGCCGTTCGCCGGCGGCACCGACCTGATGGTGCTCGCCGAGGCCGGCAAGCTGCCTCATCGCCGCTGGGTGAGCCTGTGGGGCCTCTCGGAGCTGCGCGGGATCACGGTGTCGCCGCGCGAGGTGACGATCGGCGCCCTCACCACCTACTCGCAGGTGCAGGCCGACGAGCTGCTGCGCCGCGAGTACCCGCTCCTGTGCGCCGCCGCCGCCGAGACCGGCGGCATCGCCATCCAGAACCGCGGCACCCTGGGCGGCAACGTCGCCAACGGCTCGCCGGCCGCCGACTCGCCGCCGGCGCTGCTCGTCTACGACGCCGAGCTCGAGCTGGTATCGCCGGACGGCATCCGCCGCGTCCCCTATGCGAGCTTCCACCGCGGCTACCGCAAGATGGACCTCGGCACGGGCGAGCTCATCCGCGCCTTCCGCCTGCCGCGCCGTCCGGAAGGGCGCTGGCGCGAGACCTACCGCAAGGTTGGGACACGGCGCGCGCAGGCGATCTCCAAAGTCTGCTTCGCCGGCGCCGTCGCGATGACCAGCGACGTGGTCGAGGACATTCGCCTCGCTGTCGGCAGCGTGGCGCCGATGCCGCTGCGCTGCACGCGCACCGAGGC
>DATNCU010000543.1:0-2869 GCA_035607145.1 Thermoanaerobaculia bacterium | reverse complement strand
GCTCTTGTGGAAGGTGAGCCGGCGTGGGAGTCGCGCGAAGTGGAGGCGCCGATCGCGCGCGCGGCAGGTGGCGCCTGGCGCTTCGAGGTGTCGCCGCGCGGGGAGCCGGCGGCGACCTCGGTGCGGTTGCGACGCGCCGCGGAGGGCGTCGCGCTCGTCGAGTGCTTCCTGCGCACCGGTCGCACGCACCAGGCGCGGGTGCACCTCGCACACCTCGGACATCCGGTGGTGGGCGACCGGCTCTACGGCGCACGCGTCGAAGCGCCGCGACCGCTGCTGCACGCGGCGTGGCTCGTGCTGCCGCATCCGCGTGATGGCGCGCCGACACGCATCGAGGCGCCGGTGCCCGCCGACCTCGCGAGCCGGCTGCCAGCGAGCGCATGACCCGAAGCGAGACGCGGCCGTTCACGCGGTGTTGTCGCGTCGCCAGCGCGCCTTGGTCGTCTCTCTCGCCTGTGAAGGGAATCCCCGCACCCCGGGCGCTGTTTCACAGCGCGTCTCGCAGAGCGCGTGTTACCTTGCCACCCTCACGCGGAGTGACCTCCGCGATCCCTTCATCTTCGAGCGGGAGGGCCGGCCCGGCCGGTCGCATCAGGTGGATCGCGTATGAGCGCCCGGCGTACCTTCCCGCACCTCGACCGCCGCCTCACGGCCAAGCCGCGCGTCTTCGCGCTTGCAGCAATCGTCGCGCTTGCCCTTGCCATTCCACTTCCTGCGCGCGCCGCCGGCTCCCTCGTCCGCGTGCCGCAGGACGCTCCGACGCTCGACGTCGCCATCGCGAAGGTCGGCGACGGCGGCGTCGTCGAACTCGCGAGCGGCACCTACGCCACGCCGCCCAACGGCTTCGCCATCCGCAACCTCAGCAAGGCATTCACCGTGCGCGCCGCTCCCGGCGCCACGGTGGTGCTCGACGGCGGCGGCGCGCGCCCGATCCTGCGTTTCCTCAACTCCAACCGCTCCCGCGGCCGCCGCGTGACCTTCGAACGCCTCACCTTGCGCGGCGGCTTCAACGACACCGCCAACGAAGGCGGCGCGGTGACGATCTCGAAGGCCGAGGCGCTCTTCCGCCAGGTCTCGTTCGTCGACAATCGCATTGGCGGCACGAGCGGCGGCGGCGCTGTCCTGGTGCTCGACGGGTCGGACGCGACGTTCGCCGACTGTTCGTTCCGCGGCAACTCCGCGGCGGTGTACGGCGGCGCCATTGCCGTGCGCAGCTCCGCCGTAACGCTGTTGCGCGGCGAGCTGGTGGGCAACCGCACCAACCTTCCCGGACACAACTCGCACGCGTTCGGCGGCGCCATCGCGGTGATCGACGGCACTCTGAGCACGACGGGCACGCGCTTCGAAAGCAACCAAGCTGGCTGGGTCGGCGGCGCGATCTACGCCATCGGCAACTGGGGGAAGGGCTCCGACCTGCTCGTCGCCAGCGCAACCTTCGTCGCCAACCAGGTGCAGCCGGATCCCTGTTGCACGATCCCCGACCCCAGCTTCGGCGGCGCCGTGCACGTCGAGGACGAGACGAGGCTGCGCATCCACCGCTCGTCATTCGTCAACAACCGCGCCGACATCGGCGCCGCGGTGGACGGCTTCCGCGCCGCGGTGGAGGTGTACGGCTCGGTGTTCCAGGGCAACGGTCTGCCGGCGGGCCATCGCGGCGGCGCCGGCGGTGCGATCGCCGTGATGTCGAGCGATTTCCCCGACGACTCGACGGCAGGTGGCGCCATCAACCGGCCGCCGGCGCGGCTGGTCGTGACGCGGTCGCTGCTGCAGGGGATCGGTGGGTCCAACGAAGCGCCGTGGCGTGGAGGCTGCGTCCTCGCTTCCGGCGACGTGCCGCGGGTCTACGGCAACGGCAGCGTGTCGCCGGCGGGAACGGTGGCCGAGAACCGCGCCAGCGTGGAGATCCGCGGCAGCGTGCTCGCGGACTGCGACGCTGGTCCCGACGGCGAGGGGAGGGCCGGCTACGGCGGCGGCCTCTTCGGCGACCTGGTGGAGCTGCTGATCGAGGACTCGATGATCCTCGACTCCGACGCCCGCGGCCCCAACTCCGGCGGCGGCGCCATCGGCCTCTCGCAGCAAGCGCACGCGCGCCTCGTGCGCACCACTTTCGCGCGCAACACCGCCGTTCTCTCCGGCGGCACGCTGTGGAGCGACGCCTCGCCGATCGTGCATGTCGACACCCGCTTTCTCGGCGCTTCTTCGGGGACGCGGACGGGGAGGCTGGTCGCGGTGCCGGCGCCGAGCAGCGTGGGCGCCACGCCGACCTCGCCGATGGCGTCGGCGCTCGGCTACGCCTGGAGTGGCAGCAGTGCCAACGTCAGCGGCTTTGGCCTGGGCCAGCGGGCGGGGCTACTCGAAGTTGGGCCCGGCGACGTGACGCTGACGGTCGACGGCAGCGCGGTCGCCTCGCAAAAGGTCACCGGCAGCTGCACCGCAGGGCCATTCCTCTGCCTCAACGGCAACCGCTTCCGCGCCGAGGTCTCGTTCGTCGTCGACGGCGCGCGGCGCACCGCGCAGGCGGTCTCGCTGACCGGCGACACCGGCGCGTTCTGGTTCTTCGATCCCGCCAACGTCGAGCTGATCGTCAAGGAGCTCGACGGGCGCGGCGTCAACGACCACTTCTGGACCTTCTTCGGCGCGCTCACCAACCTCGAGCACACGCTGACGATCACCGACACGGCGACCGGCGCCGTGCGCGTGTACCAGAACCCGGCGGGGAAGTTCGCCAGCGCCGGCGACACCGCCGCGTTCGCCGCGGCGGTCTCGGCGCCGACGACGACGAGCGTCGGCCAGGGGGTGAGCGCGAGCAGCGCCGCGGAGCTCGCCGACCTCGCCGATGGCGTCGGCGCTCGGCTACGCCTGGAGTGGC
>DATNCU010000538.1:0-4401 GCA_035607145.1 Thermoanaerobaculia bacterium | reverse complement strand
CTGAAGCGCAACCGCGCTAAGCCTCAGCGGTAGCGCACACGCTTACGAAGACCGCTCGAGCGAACCGACCTGCTCCGCGGTCGCCGGCCAGTCGCCATCGAGGAAGGTGGCGACGGCGTCGCGCACCAGCTCCGGCGCCTCGATCCACGGCGCGTGGCCCGCGCCTTCCGCGGTCACCAGCCGCGCCTCGGGCAGCAGCATCGCCCACTCGCGGGCGCCGCCGTAGGGCGCGCTGCGGTCGCGGGTGCCGTGGACGATGAGCACCGGCGCGCGCACAGCCGCGAGCGCCTCCTTGGAGAGTGCGAGCGCCCGCAGCGACGGCAGCAGCTGTCCCATCCAGTAGCGCATCATGTTGCGCTCGTTGGGTAGCTCGCAGCGGCCCCAGTCGGCGCGCCCCGCGTCGGCCGGGTCGGTGACGTAGATCCGCCGCAGCTCGGACCAGAAGCCGCGGCAGCGCTCGACCGGGTCGGCGGGCTCGCTCGCCGCCTGCAGCTCGGCGATGCGCGCGAAGACCTCGCGCAGCACGTCGTCGGCCGTGGCGCCGGTCAGGTGCGGCGGGTACTGCTTGCCGGGGAAGGGCTCCATCGGGCCGAGCTGCACGAGGCGGCGGACGCGTTCGGCGTGCGCCATCGCGTAGAGCGCCACCACCGTGCCGACGTACGAGTGACCGAGCAGGTCGAAGCGCTCGAGCTCGAAGTGCCGACGCACGCGCTCGATGTCGTCGACGTCGCCGTTGACGCCGCGCGCGAGCTGGGCCGCGTCCTCCACCGCGTCGGAGCGGCCGCGGTGGCACGGGTCGTAGACGACGATGCGGCGCTTTGCGGCGAGCGGCGCCAGCTCCTCGAGCAGGTACCAGCCGTTGGGCACGACCAGCGTCGGCGCGACGCCATCGCCGCTCCCCGCGCCCATCTCCTGGAAGAACAGCTGTGGTCCACCACCCGTCGTCACCCAGCCTTCGCGCGTCTCCATCGTGCGCCTCCTCTGGTATCGCCAGAAACGCGACAGCCGCGAGCGATCTCGCGGCTGCCTGAAACGTCGAAAGCCGCGGATCGACCCGCGGCTTCGCTTGAACAGACCGAGATCTCCTCGGCCGACATCCAGCATACGGGCGCGCCCGGATACCGGTCAAGCGGGAGATTCCGCCACGCGGCCGTCCTCGCCCTAGCGCCAGGCGGCGCCAACCGGGATAGGATTACCGGTCTGTCGAACCGGCTGGGGCCCCGGCGGCCCCGCCTTCACGTAAAAGGGGGATTTATGGCCAAGGCATCAGGGAAGTCCGCGGGGCAGAGTGCATTCATGGCGCCGGTGCAGCCGGACGAGGCGCTGGGCGCCGTCGTCGGCTCGTCGCCGCTGCCGCGCACCGAGATCACCAAGAAGGTGTGGGACTACATCCGCTCCAACGGGCTGCAGGACAAGACCGACCGGCGCACCATCAACGCCGACGACAAGCTGCGCAAGGTCTTCAACGGCAAGAACAGCGTCACCATGTTCGAGATGACGAAGCTGGTGAACGGTCACATCAAGAAGGGCTGAGCCTCCCACAGCTGCTGCGGATGGCCCTGGGCGGTGACCGCGCAGGGCCACCTGCTGACCGCCATGTAAGGCGTAGCCCGCGCCGGCCACGCGCCCGGGAGCGCCGCGACGACCACCGCTAAACGCCGTCCTCGCCTCGTCCTCGCCGCCACCGTCCTCGGCTCGGCGATGACCTTCATCGACGCCACCGGCGTCATGGTGGCGATGCCGGTGCTGCAGAAGGACCTCCACGCGAGCCTCGCCGGCGCGCAATGGGTGGTGGAGTCCTACCAGCTGATGCTCGCCTCGCTGCTGCTGGTGGGCGGCGCGCTGGGCGACCACTACGGGCGCCGGCGCCTGTTCATCATCGGCGTGGCGCTCTTCTCGCTCACCTCGCTGTGGTGCGGCCTGGCGCCGTCGATCGGCATGCTGGTGGCCGCGCGCGCGTTGCAAGGCACGGCGGCGGCGCTGCTGGTGCCCGAGTCGCTCGCCATCGTCTCCGCCTCGTTCGACGACGACGAGCGGCCGCGCGCCATCGGGCTGTGGTCGTCGTTCACCTCGCTCACCGTGCTGTTCGGGCCGGTGCTCGGTGGCTGGCTGGTCGACCACGCCTCGTGGCGCTGGCTGTTCCTCGTCAACCTGCCCATCGGCGCCATCGCCATCGCCCTCGCGGTGATGGGGGTCGAGGAGTCGCGTGACCCCGAGCAGGCGCGGCTCGACCTCGTCGGCGCGGTGCTGGTGACGCTCGCGTTGGGGGCGATCGTCTACCCGATGGTCGAGTGGCCGCACGGGGACCACGGGCGACTGGGGGCGATCCTCGGTGCCGGCGTCGTGCTGCTCGCGGCGTTCGTGTGGGTGGAGCGGCGCATCCGTTCGCCGATGCTGCCGCCGGACCTCTTCCGCTCGCGCACCTTCACCGCCGCCAACCTGCTCACGTTCTTCCTCTACGCGGGGCTCGGCTCGGTCATGTTCTTCCTCCCCTTCGACCTCATCGACTTGCAAGGCTTCTCGGCCACCCAGGCGGGAGCGGCGAACCTGCCCATGGTGGTGCTGCTGACGGTGCTCTCGCCGCTCGCCGGCAAGTGGGCAGCCAAGCACGGCTGGCGCGGGTTGCTGATCGCCGGCCCGGCGCTCGCGGGCTGCGGCATGGCGCTCTTCGCTTTGCCCGGCCTCGACGCCGGCTACTGGACGTCGTTCTTCCCGCCCGCGGTGTTGCTCGGGTTTGGGATGGGGATCACGGTGGCGCCGCTCACCACCTCGGTGATGGGCTCGGCCGGGCGCGAGCACGCCGGCATCGCCTCGGGCGTCAACAACGCCACCTCGCGCGCCGCGGGCCTGCTCTCGATCGCCTTCATCGGCATGGTCGTGGCGCTGGTGCGGCGCCGCCTCGGCGACGGCGGTTCGGGAGGCGACCAGGCGTTCCTCGGCGGCATTCGGGTGGCGTTCCTCGTCTGCGCCGGGATGGCAGGCGTGGCGGCGGTCTTCGGCACGATGACCGGCGGCGACAAGGCCGCGGTGCGGGCCGCAGCCAAGGTTCAGTCGAAGTAGCCGGTGACGTCCACGACCAGCTGAGCCGGGCGGCTGCTACGCGCGGCGAAGGCGCCGGATGCGGAGAGCGGCACGCGCAGGCCTTGCAAGCCGCCGCGCGGTGCGCGGAACGCTAGCTTCACGCCGCTGTTGGCACCGGCACCCGCGGCGAAGAGCCGCAGTGTTCCGGCGCGCGGCGTCTGCAGCACCGACACGTCGGCCGCGATCGCCTTCGCATTCGCGGGCACGCCGCAGCGGCCGGCGGCGCCGAAAGCGCGCGTCTTGTTGGCGCCGAGCGCCGGCCCGCCGAGCTCGCCCGCGGCGTTGCGCGTGTCGACGAGGTGGCAGCTCGGCAGCGCGTGGAAGCCGCCTCCACCGGGGTTGCTCCCTCCACCGCCGCGCCAGCCCAGCTGCACCACCTCGAAGTCGCTCGCGCGCAGCGAGGCGAAAGCGGGATTGAGCACGTCGTTGTCCCAGCGGCGGTCGTAGGTGCCCTGCACGTAGAGGTTGCTGCCGTTGTCGGCGACGATGAGGCCGTAGGTCTTCATCGCCTGGAAGATCTTCTGCACGTACGCCGGGTAACCGGAGATGTCCTTGCTCGCCTTGAGGCGCAGGCGCCCGCCCATCGGCAGCGCGCCCGGCGAGCCGCCGGCGCGGTGCGAAGCCGGCCAGACGTAGTCGTTCGTGCGCTGCACGGTGACGCGGAACGCGTGGCGAATGGGCTCGCTCCCGAACACCTCGTCCCAGCGGATGAGGCCGGGGAAGATGGCGAGGCCGGCGGCATCGGCGCTCGTCCAGCCGTCGGGACGGCGGCCGTTCGCGGTGAGCTGGAAGATGGCGCCCGAGCCCGCCTCCCAGCGGCCGTTGCGCCAAGCGGTGTCGTAGAGCTCGTAGAGGATGCGGCGGTCGCGGTCGACGATCAGCAGGTGGCGGTCGCCGCCGGCGCGCGTGTCGTCGCCCGCCCAGCCGCCCTCGAGCCAGCGCGTCTGCGTGCGCGCCTCGGCCGGGATCGGGTACCCCGGCGGCCGGCCCGGCGCGCCGGCGTCGCTCTCGTCGCCGTAGTCGACGAAGTGCACGGGCACCAGCGGCTGGTCCTGGCCGACGCTGGCGTAGGGGAAGCCGTAGATCTCGGGATCGCCGGCGCCGCCGGCGTCGCCGCCGAAGTCGGGGTGCATGCCGGTGGTGCGGCCGATGTAGTCGATGAAGTTGTTGGAGTTGGCGTCGAGAGGCGCCGCGCTGACGTCGAGGTTCCACCAGTTGTCGGCCGGGAAGAGCGGCAGCGGCTGCGGCAGGGGGCCGTTCTGCACGGCTTGCGCAAGAGCGGGCGCGGGCGCGAGGAGCGCCACGAGCGCCAACGAGCAG
>DATNCU010000500.1:0-11252 GCA_035607145.1 Thermoanaerobaculia bacterium | reverse complement strand
GCCACTGGATGTCGATCAGCTTGCCGCGGTTGCCGCCGCCTTCGATGGGGTCGTTGATCTGCAGCGGCCGGCCCTCGGGCGAGTCCTCGTCGTAGACGTAGACCTGGAAGCAAGCGCCCTGGCGCCGGACGCGCCCGTGCTCGTCCTTGAAGTCCGTGACGTAGACCGGACCGGCGATGCGGTTGATGGGGTTGCCCTTGGCGTCGCACTCGCGGGGCAGACCCGCGGGCGTGTCGGGCGCGAGGTAGAAGCTCTTCTCGCTGTTGCCGAGCCGCGCGATCCCGATGCCGGGATGGATCTTGTAGGTCGCCATGGTTCCCTCAGCACCTAATCGAAGAGGCTCAGCGAGGCGCCCTCGAGCTTGAGCAGATCGGGGTCTTCCTCGTAGTCGGCGCCGATGACGAGCAGCGTGATTCGCAGCTCGTCGCTCTTCTCGAGCAGCTTCCTCGCCGACTTGGTGACGTCGATGCGATGGTTGCGCGGCGTGTTGTGGCTGCGCGTCCGCCAGTCGTAGTCGCGCGGCGAGGGCGGCGGCGGATCGCAGTGGCCGGGGCCGCCGTAGCAGGGCCCGTGGCCGAAGATCGCGAGATAGCCGGCGAAGTGCGGGTTGTCGTGCAGCGGCGTCTCGGAGCTCGCGGCGGGGTCGTTGAGGAAGGCGCGCACGAAGCACGAGCGCTGCAGCTGCGGCACCCAGTGGAGCCGGATCTCGGCACGGCTGAAGGCCTTGAGGTTGGCCGCGATCGGGATCGGCTTCGAGACGAAGCGCGCGATGGGCGCCTCGAGCCCCACCGGCATGAAGAACGAGCCGCGCACGTACTCGTAGCCGAAGCGGGCGACGTCGAGGGTGTCGCGGATGGTGTAGTTCCAGGGTGACAGCACCGAGTCGAGGTCGAACGGCACGCCGCTGGGGTTGCGCTTCTGCCACTCCCACCAGGCGCGGTCGATGTTGACGTGGATGGGCCAGAACACCGGGTCGTAGGACGCGGTGAGGTTGCTCAGCATGTCGCCGACGCCCGGCTGGGTGTAGAGATCGGGGCGGCTGTGGAACTTGCGGCCCGCCACCCGTGTGGCCTCGTTGCGGCGCGCCGGGGCGATGCGCTGCCCGTCGTCGCCGCGCCTTGCCTTGAGCGCCTTCGGCGGGTCGCAGACGTAGTCCTTCTGGTCCGCGTCGGGGTTGAGCCCGCCGGTCCAGATGTGCATCGTGTTGTGCGGGTTCTGGTCGAGGAAGCCGAAGGCGGCGTCGTAGATGCTGCCGCCGCCGAAGTCGCGGAAGTTGTTGAGGGCTTGGATCTCCTTCATGTCCTCGCCGGACGGGAAGTGCATGCCGAACTTCGTCTCGATCGTCTTGCCGCCGAACTCCGCCGAGTAGCGCAGCGGGTACCACAGCGCGTTGCTGGCGAGCAGCGCGTCGATCATGCGGTTGCGGTTGAAGTCCTTCTCGTCGGGCTTGACGTGCCTGTAGCCGATCGTCTTGATCACGTAGCAGAAGAACTGGTGCTGGGTCGTGAAGAGGGTGCGGTTGCGGCCGAGGGCCAGGAAGGCCTTGCGCTGATCCCCCTCCGGCTTCGGCTTGAGCTCGCCGACGAGCTTGCGCGCCTGCTCCTCGGTGAGGAATGCCTTGAAGGAATCGGGGAGGACGTTGCCGAGGCTCTTGTCGGTGGGCTGGTACTTCTCCGCCGCCCAGTCCCAGTACGGCAGCGTCAGGCGCGGGAAGAAGTCCTGCAGGTTCTGCTCGAACTCGTAGAGGTAGGCGCGGTGCCAGGGCAGGAAGCGCTCCCAGCCGTGCTGGCAGTGGTTCTGGTGGATGAGCGCCTGGTTGTTGTAGTTGCGCCGGTCCTCGACGTGGTCGTCGAGGTCGTAGATGCAGCGGAAGGCTTGGCGCAGCCGCTCGAGCTGAGTCTCGGAGAGGCAGTCGAGGTTGCCGCGCTGGCGCGGCGTGCCCGGGCGCGAGGCGATCCAGTCCGGCCACTCCATGGCGCCGAACTCCTTGACGTCGTCGAGCTCGACACGCGGCTCGATCGTCGACTCGCCCTTAGCCTCGAGCACCCTCACCCCGTCATCGGCCGGGCACCCGTCATCGATCCAGTCGGCGATGAAGGCGACGTCGTCGTCGCCGACGCGGTCGCCGCCCCACATCAACGGTGGGAAGCGGACGCCGTCGAAGGGCGGTGCGCCGCGCAAGCCCTGGATCAACCCCGAGCGGGCGCTGCGGCTCTCACCGTTCCCTTCGCCGCAGCCGCAGGAGCTCCCTGACGATTCCGGCGCGATCATGCGCACGCCGTACACGCAGACGACCTTGAGCTCGTCGAGGCTCGCCTGCCAGAAGCGGGGGTTGCCGCCGTAGTCAGACGTGCTGCCGCGTGCCGCTTTGTCGAGGATCTGCTTGACGCGCGCGTAGCGTGTGCCGCCCGCCACCGCTGCAGCTTTCTTGGCCACGGCTTGCTCCCTAGCTTGACCCCTGATTAGACGGACGTAGCCATGCGGATTCCCCCGCCGGCGAGACTGCAGCCGCAAGCTATCAGGGAAACCGCGCGTGGGGCGCTCGTTCCGCGATCAGCCTCTGGTAATCAGCCGTTCGCAGCGGTCCAGCGCCGGCCACGCGGGCCGACGTACTCGGCCTGCGGGCGGATGAGGCGGCCCTCGCGCAGCTGCTCGAGGCAGTGCGCCGTCCATCCCGCGACGCGGCCGATGGCGAACGTCGGCGTGAAGAGATCGGTCGGCAGGCCGAGGCCGTGCAGCAGCAGCGCGGTGTAGAACTCGACGTTGGTGTCGAGGCGGCGGTCGGGCTTCTTCTCGCGCAGCAAGCGCAGGGCGGTCGCCTCGACGTGGCGCGCCAGCGAATAGAGGCTAGCGTCGCCGCCCTCGCGGTAGAAACGCTCGGCGGCAGCGCCGAGCACGTCGGCGCGCGGGTCGCGCACGCGGTAGACGCGATGGCCGAAGCCCATCAGCCGCTCGCCCCGCTCGAGCTTGGCGCGCAGCACCGGCTCGGCACGCTCGGCGGTGCCGATCTCGAAGACGGTGTCGAGCGCAGGGCCGGGAGCGCCGCCGTGCAGCGGGCCTTTGAGCGCCCCCACCGCGGCGGTGACGGCGGAAACGAGGTCGGAGCCAGTCGAGGTGACGACGCGGGCGGCGAAGGTGGAGGCATTGAGGCCGTGGTCGACCACAGTGCAGAGGTAGGTGCCGAGTGCGCGCACGCGTTCGGGCGTGGGCTCCTCGCCTTCGAGGAGCCAAAGGAACGCGGCTGCGGGCGAGAGCTCGGGGCGGTTCGGGAGCGGCTCCTGACCCCGGCGGAGGCGCCAGTGAGCAGCGACGAGCGCGGGGAAGGCGCCGGTGAGCTGCACGGCGGCGGCGAGAGCGGCAGTTTCGGCGGCGGGCCGGTGCGCGGGCGTCACGGAGCTAACGGCGCGAGGCGTCTCGCCGGGCGACGCTGGCGGCGTGGCGAGCGACAGCGACGCCACACCCATGCGCAGCGCGTCCATCGGCGTGGCGCCCGACTCCGCGGCGGCACGCAGCAGCGCGACGGTGGCAGGAGGCAGCTCGCGGGCGACGGCGAGGTCGGTGCGCAACGCGGCGAGAGCTGCGGCATCGGGGAGCTCGCCGTGCCAGAGCAGATAGGCGGCCTGCTCGAGGGTGGCATGCGGCGCCAGCTCTTCGACGGGGAAGCCGGCGATGAGCAGCTCGCCGCGCTCGCCGTCGACGTGGGAGAGGCGGGTGGTGGCGGCTACTACTGAATCGAGGCCGGAAACGAGGGCGGAGGTCATGGCGGGACTCCTGGTTGGCCGCCGCGAGGTGGCAGCGGCAGGGTCATGCTGACGCCTCGTCAATTAGATTGTCAATCTTGATTGTTTAATCAATATGAGCGACGATAGTCTCCGCGACGATGGACGCCACAACAATGGCCGCAGACCCCGCCTACCTCACCGCCGCGCAGACCGCCACCGCCCTCGGCGTGACGCTGCCGACGCTCTACGCTTACGTCAGCCGCGGCCTGCTCGCCTCCGAGGCGGTGCCCGGCGACCCGCGAGCGCGCCGCTACCGCCGCGAGGACGTCGAGCGCCTGCAAGCGCGCCAGGAACTGCGCCGGCATCCAGAGAAGGCGGCGCCGCGCGCCCTCGCCTGGGGCGAACCGGTGCTCGACTCGGCGCTAACGTTGATCGATGGGCAGCGGCTCTACTACCGAGGCCGCGACGCGGTGGAGCTGTCACGACGGCTCTCCCTCGAGCAGGTGGCGGCACTGCTGTGGACCAGCGACGAAGCGGCGGCCCGCGAGCTGTTCGCCAGCGCAGTCGGCGCCGAAGCACACGAAGCCGCCACTTCCGTCATCGCGAGGGGCGAAGCCCCGTGGCGCTCTCGACCATCGAGATTGCTTCGTCGCTCCGCTCCTCGCAATGACGGGAAACCCTCGGCGATCGGCGTCGTCAGGCCTCTCTCGCCGGTCGAGCGCATCCAGGCCTGGCTCCCGATCGCCGGCGCCGGCGACGACGCTGCGTGGGACCTCCGAGCGCCCGCGGTGGCCCGCTGCGGCGCCCGCATCCTCGCGGGTGCCACCGCCGTCGTCGCCAACCGCGAGCTGCACAACGGCGGCCTCGTTGCCACCCTCGCCGCCGGCTGGAATCCGCGCGGCCGCGGCGCGCGGGCGGCGCTCTCGGCCGCGCTCATCCTGTGCGCCGACCACGAGCTCAACGTCTCCACCTTCGCCGCCCGCTGCGCCGCCTCCGCCGAGGCGACGCCCTGGGATGCCGTCGCTGCCGGTCTAGCCGCGCTCAAGGGCAGGCGCCACGGCGGCGAGTCCTTCCGCATGGACGGGCTGCTGCGCGCGGTCGCCGCGGAAGCACCGGGTCCAACAGGCGCCGCGGCGGCAGTCTCAACGTGGCTGCGCTCCGGCGAGCGCCTGCCCGGCTTCGGCCACCGCCTCTACCCCGCCGGCGACCCGCGCGCCGCCGAGCTGCTCGCCCTCGCCGAGCGCGCCGCGCCCGGCTCCCCCGCCCTGCGCCGCGTGCAGGCGCTACGCGCGGCGGTGCGAGAGCTCACCGGCGAACTGCCCAACCTAGACTTCGGCATCGCCGCCCTCGCCACCGCGCTGCGCCTCCCCGCCGGCGCGCCGCAAGCGATCTTCGCCCTCGGCCGCACCATAGGCTGGATCGCCCACGCCATCGAAGAGTACGGTCGCGGCGCCCTCATCCGCCCCCGCGCACGTTACGTCGGAGCGCCGCCGCAGGCCCCGCTACCGTCTTAGCCGCCGAACCACGGCGGACAGCGCCCGTCGAGGTCTTGATTCGCCTGGTACCACGTTCGGTGCGAGGCCGTCGCGGGCAGCCGGCAGAGCGGGCGCGCTGGGGGAGGGCTCCCGCCCGCGCGCAGCCGTCCTCGGCGAGCACGGACGGGAAACCCCCAGCAAGCGGGGACCCGCGCAGCCGGCCGCCCGCGTCGGCCCTCACCACCGGTCGATTCCACGTCTTCTCGGGAACGCTCCGCTATCATCCGCCCCCGCAGTGACCCGCAAGCTCCGATTCGGCGTCATCGGCGCCGGCGACTTCGCCGAGGTCTGCCACATCCCCGGCCTCCTCGCCGCGCCCGACGCCGAAGTAGTCGCGATCGCCGGCCGCCGCCGCGAGCGAGCCGAGGCATTGGCGCAGCGCTTCGGCATCCCCCACGTCGAGCCGGAGGCTGCCGCCCTCTGCGCGCGCGACGACCTCGACGGCGTCGCCATCTGCACGCCCAACGACGCTCATAGCGAGGCGGCACTCCTCGCCTTCGCGCACGGCAAGCACGTGCTCTGCGAGAAGCCCCTCGCCCTCGACGTCCCCGAGGCCGAGGCGATGCTCGCCGCCGCACGCGCGAGCGGCCGCGTCCATCAAGTCGCCTTCACCTACCGCTACCTCCACGGCGTCGCCGAGCTGCGCCGCCGCGTCGCCGCCGGCGACGTCGGCGAGCCCTACCTCTTCCGCGGCCACCACGAGTTCTGGGACAAGCTGCAACCGGGCGCCGCCATCGGCTGGCGCGAGCTCGCGGGCCCCGCCGGCGGCGGCGTGCTGTGGGACGTCGGCTCCCACATGCTCGACCTCGCGCGCCACGTGATGGGCCCCATCGCCGCGGTGCGCGCCGCCACGCAGCTGTTGCCGCGCGAGGCCGTCGAGTCGTCGAGTGGCGAGCGCCACGCCGTCGAGACCGACGACCACGCGATGGCCTGGCTGCGCTTCAGTAGCGGCGTGCGCGGCCACTGGCACGTCAGCCGGATCACGCCGACGCGCGAGAACGCCTTCGTGCAGGTCATCGGCCGCGAAGGCGCGCTCGAGGCGACGATCTCGCGCGGCCGGAGCGATCGCCTGCGTGCAGTCGCCACCGGCTCGAACGAGTGGCGCGAGCTGCCGCTCCCCGAGGAAGCCTCTCGCGGCGGCAGCCACGCGCTGATGCGGATGATGGCGAGCTTCGTCGAAGCCTGTCGCCACGGCGCGCTCGGCGACGGGGACGCCTCGTTCGAAGACGGCGTCGCCGTGCAGCGCCTGCTGGCGGCGAGCCGCGAGTCGGCCGACGAGCGATGGATCGAGCTGACGCCGCCGGCATAGCGGCCGCCGGTGCGGCGTCGACTCACATACGATTCGCCGCCTATGCAGCCGCTGCCGATTCCGCGCCGCTCGCTGCTCTCTCGGCTCCCGATGATCGCCACGGTCGCCACCGAGGCCACGCTCCTCGCGGCGGTGATCACTTGGCAGTGGGTCGAGCGCCAGCCAGTCGCGAGTGCGCCGTGGCGGCTACCCATCGTGCTCACGCTGGTGAGCCTCGGTTGCGGCGCCGTGGCGCTCGTCGCCTGCCGCCGCGCCAACCGCGTGCTGCTCTTCCTGCTCGACTTCGCCACTGTGCTGCTGGCGGCGTGGCTCTTCAACCACCTCTACGAGCGGCTAGCGATGGGCCGCGCGTTCTGGCTGCGCTGACGCGCGCGCCCGCTCTCAGCCAACCGCCGTGTCGGCAGCGGTGATGGCGCGCCCGCGAGTCTCCGGCAGCGTCCACACGAACGCGCCGGCGAGCACGGCAAACCCGGCGGCGAGGGCGATGCCGCCCGACATCCCCCACACCGGCGCCACCGCCGCGATGATCACCGGCGCCAGCAGCTGTACGCCGCGCGTGGTGTTCATGACGATCGACATCGCCGAGCCGCGCACTCGCGTGGGGAACAGCTCGCTCATCATCGGCCCGAAGAGCGACCAGATGCCGGTGCCGACGCCGGCGACGAAGAGGAAGACCAGCACCAGTCGCGGCTCGCCGGCGATCACCGGGTAGAACACGGTGAACATCAACAGCGCTCCGGCGGTGAGCAGGCTGAAGACGGTGAAGGCGATGCGGCGGCCGCGCACGTCGGCGGCGAAGCCGAACGCCGGGTAGCCGATCAGCGCCCCGACGACGAAGGCGAGCGTCGCCATCCCCGAGCGCGCCAGCGACAGCCCGCGCTCCACCTGCAGGTAGCGCGGCAGCCAGGTGATCATGAAGTAGTAGTTGCTGATCGCCAGCGCGGTGAGCACGAAGCAGCGCACGAACAGCGAGCCCACTGGCGGCGCGACCAATGTGCGCGCCATCACGCCGAGCCCGTGCCCCCGACCGGCCGCGTGCCAGATGTCGGACTCCGGCACCAGCGGCAGCAGCAAGAGCAGCAGCACCGGCACGGCGCCGAGCATGAAGCTCGCCCGCCAGCCGATGTGCGGCGTCACGAAGGTGCCGATGATGGTGGCGAGTCCGAGCCCCAGCGGCGCACCGCTCTGCGCGAAGGCGGCGTAGCGACCGCGCAGCGCCGGCGGGAAGGTTTCGCCGATCATCGCTTGCCCGGCGCCCCAGGCGCCGCCAATGCCGAGTCCGGCGAGCACGCGCGCCGCGGCGAGGGCGGCGAACGACGGTGCCGCCGCGCTGGCGAGGTTACCGGCGACGAAGGCGGCGACTGCCACCGCCATCGACACGCGGCGGCCGGAGCGGTCGGCGAGGGCGCCGAAGACGAAGCCACCCACCCCCGTGGCGCCGATAGCGAGGCCGGTGAGCCAAGCCAGCGCGAGCTCGCTCGGTCCAAACGCGCGTTTGACCGGCTCGAGCACGAAGCTCATCAGCATCAGCGAGGCGAAGCCGCTGAGCCAGACGAGCCAGGCAAAGACCAGGATGCGCCAGTGGTGAGCTGTCGGACGAACCGCTTCGTGCAGCAAGGGCAAAGTTGCGAGACAATACACCGCGCCGGCGGCACCTCGTTGGCCGGTGCGTTTTTTGCTTACGGCATGGCCCTTTCTCGCGAACCCGCACACCTGTCGGTGCTCATCGTGGAAGACCATGCCGAGAGCCGTGAAGGAATTGCCGAGTACCTCACCCTCTGCGGGTTCGAGGTGACCACGGCCGCCGACGGCATGGAGGCGATCGAAGTCGCCCGCAAGCTGCAGCCGAACGTCATCGTCATGGACCTCGCCATGCCGGTGCTCGACGGCTGGGAGGCCACCCGGCGCCTCAAGGCCGACTGGTCCACCCGCCACATCCCCATCATCGCCCTCTCCGCCTTCGGCAACCACGCCGAGGCCAAGGAGCTGGCGCTCGCCCTCGGCTGCGCGGCGATGCTCACCAAGCCGGTGCAGCCGACCCTCGTCCAGGAGTCCATCCGCAAGATCACCGCCGCTCAGAGCGCGGCGCCGAGCGCGGATCAGAATTAGTCAGCGCCGAGCCCGGGTCTTAGGCTCTCAGCAGCGCCTCGACCTGCGCTAGCACGCCGGTCTCGTCGAGGCGGTGGTACTGCTCGAGCCACTTCTGGCTGCCGACTCGCTCGGAGAAGGCAGAGGGCACGCCGATGCGGCGGAAGCGGACTCGCTCGCCGTTGCTTTCGGCGAGGACCTCGGCGACGGCGCTGCCGAGACCGCCGATGACGGAGTGTTGTTCGAGGGTGGCAATGGCGCCGGTCTCGCGTGCGGCGGCACGCACGGCCTCCTCATCCAGCGGCTTGAGGGTGTGCATCGACAGCACGCGTGTCTGGACGCCGCGCTCGGCGAGCCGGTTCGCCACCGCCACTGCGGTGCCGAGCATGCCGCCGGTTGAGATCAGCGTCAGGTCGCGCCCATCGCGCAGTGTGATGGCGCGGCCGAGCTGGAAGTCGATCGGGCCTGTGTGCACGTTCGGCTCTCCCGCCTTGCCGAGGCGCAAGTAGCACGGACCGTCGTAGGCAACGATGGCGCGCGTTGCCGCCCGCGCTTCGACCGGGTCGGCCGGCGCCACGACCACCATGCCCGGCATCATGCGCATGACCCCGAGCTCTTCGGTGGCGTGGTGCGAGGCGCCCATGGCGCCGTAGGTGAAGCCGCCGCCGACGGCGATGACCTTGACGTTGGCTTCGTGGTAGCAGACGTCGTTGCGTACCTGCTCGAGGCAGCGCAGGGTCGGGAAGTTGGCGATCGAGTAGGTGAAGACGACCTTGCCCATCAGCGCCATGCCGGCGGCGAGCGAGGTCATGTTCTGCTCGGCGACGCCGGCGTTGACGAACTGGTCGGGGAGGTCGGCCATGAAGCGCTCGACGACCGAGAAGCCGAGGTCGCCGGTGACGAAGACGATGCGGCGGTCGGCCTTCGCCAGCTCGTAGAGGGTGTCGAGGAAGGCGGTCCTCACCGGGCAGCCTCGCGGGCCGCGTCGAGCTCGGCGAGCGCCTTGTCGAGGTCTTCGCCGCGCGGCGCGCGGTAGTGGTAGAGCAGCTTGTCCTCCATGTAGGAGACGCCCTTGCCCTTCACCGTGTGGGCGACGATGCAGCTCGGGCGGCCGGGCTCGAAGGGCACCGCCGCGAATGCCGCGTCGATCGCACCGAGGTCGTGGCCGTCGATCTCGCGGGTCGCCCAGCCGAAGGCGCGCCACTTGTCGGCGAGCGGTTCGAGGTCGAGCACCTCCTCGACGCGTCCGAGGCTCTGGATCTTGTTGTAGTCGACGATGACCGCCAGGTTGTCGAGGCGGTGCTGCGGCGCGAAGAGTGCCGCCTCCCACGTCGAGCCTTCGTCGCACTCGCCGTCGGAGACCATCGCCCAGAAACGTTCACTGCGTCCGTCGCGCTTGGTGGCGAGCGCCATCCCGGTCGCGAGCGCGAGGCCGTGGCCGAGCGAGCCGGTGGAGACCTCGACACCCGGCATGTCCTTGTGCGTGGCGTGGCCGGCGAGCGGCGAGCCATCTTGATAGAACGTGTCGAGGCGCTCGACCGGGAAGTAGCCGCACTCGGCGAGGACGGCGTAGAGCGCCGCGCAGCCGTGCCCCTTGGAGAGGATGAAGCGGTCGCGCTCGGTCCAGTCGGGCCGCGCCGCGTCGAAGCGCAGGAAGCGCGCGTAGAGCACGGCGAGTAGATCCGCCATCGACAGCGACGAGCCGATGTGCGAGGCGTTGGCGTTGCCCGTCATCAGCACGCAGTGGCGGCGGATGCGGTAGGCGACCTCGCGCGCGTCGAGCCGCGGCGCCGCCGGCGCGTCGAGCGGCGCCACGGGATCGAGCTCGGCCGTCACGAGGGCACCGTTGTGCCTGCTGGGGCGTCCGCAACGAGCGCCTCGAGGTAGCCCGCGTCGTCCATCCGCGCCGCCACCGCGCCGAGCAGTTGGGCGGCCGGAGCGCCGTCGGCGACGCGGTGGTCGAAGGTGAGCGAGAGCACGCAGGTGGACGCGGCGATGAGCCCTCCCTCCTCCACCACCGCACGCGCGCCGATGCGGCCGACGCCGAGCACTACCGACTGCGGTGGGTTGAGCAGCGGCGTGAAGGCGTCGACGCCGTGGGCGCCGAGGTTGGAGACGGTGGCGGTGCCGCCGAGCAGGTCGCCGGGGCTCGCCTTGCCGGCGCGGGCGCGCTCGCCCAGCTCGCGTACGGCGGCGGCGACCTCGGCGAGCGGGCGGCGATCGGCATCGTGCACGACCGGCACCAGCAGGCCGTCGTCGACCGGCACCGCGAAGCCGACGTGGACGTCGTCGAGCACGAGGACCTCGTCGCCCGCGACGATGGCGTTGAGCGCCGGGTGCTCGCGCAGCGCGTCGGCGAAGAGCTTGACGAAGATCGCGTCCCACGGCGCCGCACCGAGCCGCGCCCGCAGCCGCTCGCGCGCCGCGACCAGCGCGTCGGCGCGCACTTCGCGGGTGAGGGTGAGCGGCACGGCCGTCGAGAGCGACTCGCGCAGCCGCCGCGCCACGGCACCGCGGACGCCGGTGAGCGGGATGCGGCGCTGGATGCGCCACGGCACCGTCGCCGGAGCGTCCGCGGCCGCCGCGCCAGGGAGCTGA
>DATNCU010000646.1:0-7358 GCA_035607145.1 Thermoanaerobaculia bacterium | reverse complement strand
CCCCGGGGGCGGCCGGCGCGCCGCCTCGTTCCATAAGATCGAGCCTGGGCCGGCCCGCGCTGGCTCCGAGCGTCGACCGCGAGGGGACTGGCTGGAGGTCGATGTGAAGGCTCCCGTTTCGATGGTGGCTCCCGTCGATGGTGATTCGCGGCGCAGACCCGCTTTCTGACACCCTGGCGGCCGCCATGGCGGTCGTCCTCGGCGAGGTGCCCGGCACCGAGCCGTGGCGTGGCGAGGTGCTGCGGCGCGCCGAGCTCTTCCAGGCGGCGCTGCGCGTGGGCGCCATCGAAGCGATCACCACCGCCGCCGCCGCGCTCGCCGGGCTGGGGGAGGGATCGACGCCGGCGGGCGACGACTACCTCGTCGGCGTGCTCCATGCGCTCGCCCGCGGTCGCCCGCCGTCGCCGCGCATGGCGCCGCTGGTCGCCTCGTTGGGCGGGATCGGCGAGACGCGCACGACCGCCGCCTCCGCCGCCTGGCTCGCCGCCGCGGCGCGCGGCGAGGCGAGCCCTGTCTGGCGCGCGCTGCTCGACGTGCTCGCTTCCGGGAGCGAGGTGGACGTGCGCCGCGCTGCTCGCGCCGTGCGCGGCACCGGCCACACGTCCGGGGCCTTCTCGCTGCGCGGATTCCTCGACACCCTCAGCGGCTGAACGTCGGCCGAAGCGCCGCCGACTCAGCTCGATGCCATGTGCTCTTCCACGTGGCGCACGAAGCGAACGAAGTCGTCCAGCCGGGAGCCGAGCAGGTCGACCACCTCATCCAAGTCGACGTCGAGGTATCCGTGCACGAGGACGTTGCGGAAGCCGGCGATGCCGCGCAGCGAGGCGGCAAACGGCGCCGGCAGGACGCCCAGCTCTCCGAGTCGATCGACCGCGCCGGCGTAGTCGGGTGTCTCGCGGCCGGCGCTGGCGGCGAGGTGAGTGGCGATGTCGAGGACGTTCTGCGCCGCCAGCTGCAAGCCGTGCTCGACGATCCACAGCCGCTCGCGGTCTGCCTGCAGCTCCTTGACGGTGACGCCCTGATGGCGCCGCAGCACCTGCAGGACCTCGTCGAGGGCCACGAGGTGGCGGCGGACCAGCGCGGCGTCCGGGCGGCCAGGGCTCATCGACCGAAGTCGCCGCGGACGATGCGCGTATGGTGGGCGGCGTCGATCTTGGCGAGTTGCGGCAGGAAATCGCAGTAGCGGGAGAGGGCCTGACCCTCGCGACGGGTGGAGGCCACCAAGTCGCGGCTGCAGATGCGGATGCCGTCGCGCAGGACGCGACCGTAGAGCAGCGGCGGGGCGTCGTTGAGCACCACGACGTCGATACTGTTGGTCGCCAGCGCGCGCATCAGCTCGGTCGCGAGGTCCGCTGCGTAGCCGAAAGGCGTCGCTGGCGTTGCGGCTCGGTTCACGTACACCGCGACGTCGACGTCGCTGTGTTCTTGCTGCTCGCCGCGCGCCGTGGACCCAAATAGGTAGGCCTCGAGCACCTCGGGGCGCTTCGCCAGCGCCTCGCGCAGGGCGGTCAACGTGTCGTCCAGAGGCGGACCCATGGACGGATTATCGCTCGCGGCGACACGATCACCGGTCAGCGAACCCGCGATTCGTCTCGCCGCTCCCACCTTCCTCACTGCCGGTCGGACCTCGGCTCTTCTCGCTGGGCGGATTCCTCGATACCGTCGCGCCATGAAGCTGGACTGCCGCCGCACTCTCCATTGCGTGGTCTTCACGCTCGCGTTCTTTCTCCTCGCCGTCGCCTCGACCTCCGTTGCCGCCACGGTCGATCCGGCGCTCTTTGCCGGCCTCCACTGGCGCCTGATCGGGCCGTTTCGCGGTGGGCGAGTGCTCGCCGTGACCGGCGTTCCTGGCGAGCCGGAGCACTTTTACTTCGGCAGCGTCAATGGCGGCGTGTGGGAGACGATCGACGCCGGGCGCACGTGGAAGCCGATCTTCGACGGCCAGCCGATCGGGACCATCGGCGCCATCGCGGTGGCGCCGTCGAACCCGCGGGTGATCTACGTCGGTTCGGGCGAGGCCGACATGCGTTCAGACATCGCGCAGGGCGACGGCATGTACAAGTCCACCGACGGCGGCCGCACCTGGGTCCACGCCGGGCTCCGCGACAGCCAGCAGATCGGCCGCATCCTCGTCGATCCGGCGAACGCCGACCTCGTCTACGTCGCCGCCCTCGGCCACCCCTACGGGCCCAACGCTGAGCGCGGCGTGTTCCGCTCGCGCGACGGCGGCGCGCACTGGGAAAAGATTCTCGGCCCGAACGAGCACACTGGCGCGATCGACCTCGCCTTCGAGCCCAGCAATCCGCGGACGATCTACGCCGCGCTCTGGCAGACGCGGCGGCCACCCTGGAACGTCTACGCGCCGTCGAACGGCCCGGGCAGCGGCTTGTGGAAGTCCACCGACGGCGGCGACCACTGGAGCGAGCTCACCGGCAACGGCCTGCCGCGGCCGCCGGGGCGCATCGGTATCGCCGTGGCGCCCAGCTCGCCGCAGCGTGTCTACCTCTTCGTCGACGCCGGCGAGAAGACCGGCGATGGCGGCATCTACCGCTCCGACGACGGCGGCGCGCATTTCGCGAAGACCAGCGGCGACACCCGCGTCTGGCAGCGCGGCTGGTACTTCGCCGGCATCACCGTCGAGCCCAAGGAGCCCGACGTGGTGTGGGTGGCGAACACCAACCTCTACCGCTCGCGCGACGCCGGCAAGACCTTCGAGCCGGTGGAGGGCGACGCCACCGGCGACGACTACCACCAGCTGTGGATCGATCCCGATCGCCCGGAGCGCCGCATCCTCGGCGTCGACCAGGGCGCCATCGTCTCGGTCGACGGTGGCGTCAGCTGGAGCTCGTGGCACAACCAGCCGACGGCGCAGATGTACCACGTCAGCGTCGACGACCGCTTCCCCTACTGGGTCTACGGCTCGCAGCAGGACTCCGGCGCCGCGGCGCTGCCCAGCCGCACGACGAACTACGACGGCATCACCATGCAGCAGTTTGGCGAGGTCACCGCCGGCGGCGAGTCGGACATGATCGCCCCCGACCCCAAGGACCCGCAGATCGTCTACGGCGGCCGCGTCGACAAGCTCGACCTGCGCACGCAGCAGACGCGCTCGGTCGACCCGACGCTGGCGTATCCAGACGAGCACTACCGCGCTGTTTGGACACTGCCGCTCACCTTATCGAAACGCGACCCGCGCGTTTTGTACTTCGCCAACCAGAAGCTCTTCCGCACCGAGGACGGGGGTGAGCACTGGACGATCATCAGCCCCGACTTGACGCGTGAGGACCCCGGCGTACCGGCGAACCTCGACGCCTCGGCGGCGGCGAACCACGTCGGCATGGGTCCGCGCCGCGGCGTCATCTACGCCATCGCGCCGTCGCCGCTCGTCGACCACGACCTCTGGGTGGGCACCGACGACGGCAAGATATGGCGCACGCGCGACGAAGGCGCGCACTGGAGCGACGTGACGCCGGCGGGGCTCGAGCCGTGGTCGAAGGTGGGCATCATCGATCCGTCGCCGTTCGACGCCGACGCCGCCTACGCGGCGATCGATCGCCACCGGCTCGACGATTTCAAGCCCTACGTCTACCGCACCCGCGACGGCGGCAGGAGCTGGCAGCTCGTCGTCGCCGGCATCCCCGACGGCAGCTTCGTCAACGCCGTTCGCGCCGACCCGGTGCGCCGCGGGTTGCTCTACGCCGCCACCGAGAAAGGGGTCTATGTCTCCTTCGACGACGGCGATGCGTGGCAGCCGCTGCAGCTCAACCTGCCGGTGACCTCGGTGCGCGACCTGGTGGTCAAGGAGGCCGACCTGGTCATCGCCACCCACGGTCGCGGCTTCTGGATCCTCGACGACGTGACGCCGCTGCGGCAGCTCGACGCGGCGACAGCGGCGAGCGCCGGAAGGGCGTGGCTGTTCGCGCCGAGTCCCGCCGTCAGACTGCGCCCGGCCGGCTTCACCGGCACGCCGCTGCCGAAGGACGAGCCGACGGCGGAGAACCCGCCGTTCGGCGCCACCGTCGACTACCTGCTGCGCGAGGCACCGAAGGGACCGGTGACGCTGGAGATCGTCGATGCTTCGGGCGCCGTCGTGCGTCGCTACAGCAGCGCCGACAAGGTGCCCACTGCCGATCCGGCGAAGCTGCGCAAGGCGCCGCAGTGGTTCGAGCCGCCCAGCTCGCTCTCCGCGACGGCTGGTATTCACCGCTTCGTCTGGCCGTTGCACCACGCGGCGCCGCCCGAGCTCGCCGACGGCGACAGCTGGGAAGACGGACCGTGGGCCGTGCCCGGCGCTTACCAGCTGGTGCTCACCGTCGACGGCCAGCGGCTCGAGCAGCCGCTCGAGGTGCGCGCCGACCCGCGCATCGAGCTCGCCGACGCCGTCTACGCCGAGCAGCTGGCGGTGGCGCGGCAGGTGGATGCGCTGCGGGTCCCGCTTTCCGTCGCGGCGGGCGAGGCGAGCCGCGCGCTCAAGGCGCTCGCCGAGGTGGAGCAAACGGCACCGCCCAAGCTGCGGCCCGAGCTCGCCGCGCTGCGCGACCGCATCGCCGAGGTGGCGGGCGTGACGGTGATGACCAACCCGTCGAACGCCTGGGCCTTCCCGCCCAAGCGCAAGGACAGCCTGCGCTTCGTGCGCAACGCGCTCGACGGCGTCTACCAAGCGGTGCAAGGCGCCGACGCGCCGCCGAGCGACGACGTCCGCAAGGGCCTGGAGGATCTCGGGCCGATGACGCGCCGCGCGCTCGCCGCATGGGAGTCGCTCAAGCAGCGCGAGCTCGCAGCGGCGAACCGGCGCTTGCGCCAGGCCGAGATCAAGCCCATCGAGGTGGCGCCGGTGCAGTGACGAGCGTCACCGCGAGCCCGGCGATGGCGTCGTCTACACTGCCGGAATGCGACGCCCACACGCCACCACTTCACTTGCATCGTCGCTCCTCGTCGTCGTCCTCGCTTCCCTCGCGCTGCCGAGCGCCGGCCGCGCCGAGGGCTTCTCGATCGGCGCCCGCGCCGGCACCAATGGCGTCGGGCCCGAGCTCGCCTTCGGCGTCAGCCCGCGCCTCGACGTGCGCATTCCGGTGGGCGTCTACAGCTACGCCGACGTCTACGACAAGACGGGCATCCGCTACGACGCCAAGCTCGAGCTGCGCAACGCGCTGTTGCTCGCCGACTTCCACCCGGGCGGCGGCGGCTTCCGCATCAGCGCCGGCGGCGGTTGGGACGACAACCGGCTGAAGGTGTCGGCGCCCGTCTCCGAGCTGGTGCGCCGGTATCGCCCCGAGCTGGTGCCGTTCCTCTCAGGGGGCACCGGCACCATCCACGGCGAAGCAACGGGTAGCTCCTTCGCGCCCTACCTCGGCCTCGGCTGGGGCAGCGCCGCGGGAGGCCACGGAGGCGGCCGCTGGGGCATCAGCTTCGACGTCGGCGTTCTCTACCAGGGCTCACCGCAGGTCGACCTCACGACCGACTTCAACGTCGTCTCCCCGGTCCCCGGCGTCGTGCGGAGCCTCCTCGACGCCGCCACCGCCGACGAGGAGCAGCGCCTCGAGCGCGAGCTGGAGGACTACGAGTACTACCCGGTGGTGGCGCTGGCGATCGTCTTCCGGCCTTGATTGACACCCTCCCTCGCATCGGCTCGAATACGCCGACGAGCTGAGGAGGTGGGATGGCGCAGCCGGTGGTGAGTGGGTCTCCGGGCCTCGCGCGGCGGGCCGCGTTCGAGACGAAGCGGCGCGACCTTTGGTGGGTGCCCCAGGTCATCACCTTCCTCGTCTTCTCCGGCTTCGTCCTCTACTCCACGTGGGCGGCCTTCCAGGGCGCCCACTACCGCAGCGGGCCGTACCTGTCGCCGATGTACTCGCCGGAGATCTTCGGCGACGCCGACCACAGCTGGTTCGGTGGCAAGCCGGACTGGTGGCCGGGGTGGATCCCCTGGTCGGCGGCGTTCTTCATCCTCTGGGCGCCGGGCGGCTTCCGCATCACCTGCTACTACTACCGCGGCGCCTACTACAAGGCGTTCTGGGCCGATCCGCCCGGGTGCACGGTGGGGGAACCGCGCAAGAAGTACCGCGGTGAGGCGTCGTTCCCGCTCATCATCCAGAACATCCACCGCTACTTCCTCTACCTGGCGCTGATCTTCCTCGTCTTCCTCTCCTACGACGTGTGGAAGGCGCTGTGGTTCACGGATCCCGCGACGGGCGAGACCACCTTCGGCATCGGCGTCGGCACGCTGGTGCTGGCGCTCAACACCGTGCTGCTTTCCGGCTACACCTTCGGCTGCCACTCGCTGCGCCACTTGATCGGCGGCAGGCTCGACGAGCCGTCGAAGTCCCCGGCGCGCTTCGCCGCCTACAACTGCGTCGGCTGCTTCAACCGCCGCCACATGGTGTGGGCGTGGACGAGCCTCTTTGCCGTCCTCTTTGCCGACGTCTACGTGCGCCTGTGCTCGATGGGGATCTGGACCGACGTGAGGCTGTTCTAGGTGGCGGAAGCGGTGCGGCGGGAGTACGACGTGCTGGTCATCGGCGCGGGCGGCGCCGGTCTGCGCGCGGCGATCGCCGCTTCCGCCGCGGGCGTCCGCGTCGGCGTGGTCTCGAAGTCGCTGCTCGGCAAGGCGCACACGGTGATGGCGGAGGGCGGTGTCGCCGCCGCGCTCGCCAACGTCGACGACCGCGACGGCTGGCGCGTCCACTTCGCCGACACCATGCGCGGCGGCCAGTACGTCAACCACCCGGTGATGGCTGAGTTGCACGCCAAGGAGGCCCCCGACCGTGTGCGCGAGCTCGAGGCCTGGGGCGCGCTCTTCGACCGCACGCCCGACGGCCGCATCTTGCAGCGCAACTTCGGCGGTCACCGCTACCCGCGCCTCGCCCACGTCGGCGACCGCACCGGCCTGGAGATGATCCGCACGCTGCAGGACCACGGCATCCACCAGGGCATCGACTTCCTGATGGAGCACACGGTCACCACGCTGCTCAAGGATGGCGACCGCATCGCCGGCGCCTTCGGCTACGACCGCGAGCGCGGCCGCTGCGTGGTGTTCGCGGCGCCGGCCGTGGTGCTCGCCACCGGCGGCATCGGCCGCGCCTACTCGATCACCAGCAACAGCTGGGAGTACACCGGCGACGGCCACGCCCTCGCCTACGAGGCGGGCGCCGAGCTCATGGACATGGAGTTCGTGCAGTTCCACCCCACCGGCATGGTGTGGCCGCCCAGCGTGCGCGGCATCCTGGTCACCGAGGGCGTGCGCGGCGAGGGCGGCGTGCTGCGCAACAGCGCCGGCCGCCGCTTCATGTTCGACGACATCCCCGCCAACTACAAGACGCAGACGGCCGACAACGAGGAAGAGGGGTGGCGCTACTGCC
>DATNCU010000465.1:0-6689 GCA_035607145.1 Thermoanaerobaculia bacterium | reverse complement strand
CGCGCAGCATGTCGAGCCCGATGACCGTGGGGCCATCGCGGCCGAAGAAGATGCCGGCGTCTTCGGCTTCGAGCGGTTGCAGGCCGCGGTAGGGCGATCGGTCCGCGTCATGCTCCGGCGGCCAGGCGAAGTGCTTCGGATCGAGGCCGGACTGCATCAGTCCGATGCGTAGACGGTTCAGGCCGTCACTGCTCAGCTTGACGGTCGCGGTCTTGTCGCCTGGAGGCAAGGTGACGGTCACGGCAAAGTCTCGTTCGCCGGCCGTCAGATCGACGAGCTGCCATTCGGCGGTCAGCTCGGACGGCAGCTCGGCGAAGGGCGTCGGCTCGACCATGACGCCAAAGATGCGCTTGTTGAGATTGCTGGCGAGCAGGAACTCGGCAAGGCACCACTTCGACGCGGCCCAGACAGGCGAGACGAGAAAGATCACCAACTCGCAGCGTTCCGCGGCTTGCTTCAGAGCCGCCTGCCAGCGCTCACCGGCCTTGAGACCGCGCTCGGGATCGAGATCAAGGAACAGCTCGTCCCAGCCGAGTGAGATGAGCCAATCGCGCAGCGCGATGGCCTCGGCGTTGTTGGCGCTCGAATGGCTTAAGAAAATACGCGACACAGCGGCTGCCTGGCCCGGCTCGGCACGCGCGGGCTTCTTTCAATGGTTAGACGGCCGCGTCGAAGGGAATTCCCCAAGCCAAGGGGCTCTGTCTAGGAATCGCCTCGGACCATGGCGGCCCCGGGGGGGCCGACTACTCCGCGAGGACGTCGGCGAGCGCGATCTCTAAGCCGGGAAACAGCGGGCTCGTCAGGTGATCGCCGTCGCGGGCGGAGAGGAGCGCCGGCCGGCCGAACTGCTCGCCTTCGCGGCGATAAACCTTGACGGTGTCCGCCTCGGGATCGACGATCCAGTACTCGCCGATCTCGGCCCGCTCGTAGAGCGCGCGCTTGGTGACCTCGTCGTAGCGGTGGCTCGACGGCGAGAGCACCTCGACTACCAGATCAGGAGCGCCTTGCAGGTTCGCCTCGGTAACGATCGAGGCGCGGGAGTTGCTGACGAAGATGAGATCCGGTTCCGTCACGTCGTGCAGTGTGAAGACGACGTCGAGCGGCGCGAAGAAGACGCGGCCGAGGCCATGCTCCCTGACGAACGAGTGAAGGAGATGGTTGAGGTTCTGCAGCACCGCCTGGTGCCGCACGTTCGGTGACGGGCTCACGTAATGCTCCCCGTCGATGAGCTCGTGGCGCTTTCCGTCGTCCGGAAAGAGCACGAAGTCGTCGTAGGTGAGCTTCGGCGCGGTCTGGGCCACGGTCCGCCCCATGGTCGGCTTCCTCCATGATGCCACGGGCATGAGTCCACGCCACTTCAGACGGAAAGCGCTCGCGGTTCCTTGCAGGAGCGGGCGCTCAGCTTTGCGGCGCCGGCACCCGGCACCGCCCTGCCAAAGGGAGTAGTCTCGGTCCAGGGAGATCCCGACCATGATGTATTGCCCCGAGTGCGGTGGCGAGTACCGCGACGGCTTCACGCAATGCGTGGACTGCGAGGTGGCGCTGGTAGCGACGCCGCCACCGGTGGAGGCGCCCGAGCCCGACGTCGGGCTGGTCTCCGTGCTGGAGACCGGCGACCCGGCGGAGATGGCGTTCTCGGAGTCCCTGCTGATGGAAGCGGGGATCTCCTACACCAAGCAGGGCGACCGCGTGCAGGACCTCTTCGGCATCGGCCGGCTCGGCGGTTTCAACGTGCTCACCGGCCCGGCGAAGCTGCTCGTTTCCGAGAACGACGCCGAGGCCGCCGGGCACCTCCTGCGCGATCGGCCGCCGATCGAGCCCCTGGCCGACGACGAGCTCGAGGAGGAGCTGGAGACCACCGAGGCCGACTGACGGGAGCTGTCGATTTGCCCTTCGCTCGTTCGTCGTCAGGATGAACGAACGAGAGGGGGAAATCTGACATGAATGCATCGAACGTCGCCTCGAAGTGGTCGAGTTGGACGCCACAGCTGTCGAGCCTGCTGCGCATCGTCGCCGCCTTCGTCTTCATCACCGCCGGTAGCACGAAGATGTTCGCCTTCCCCGCCGGTATTCCGCCCGCCGGCGGCACGGTGCCGGTGATGTCGCAGCTGTGGATCGGCGCGCTCCTCGAAGTCGTCGGCGGTGCGCTCGTGCTCGTCGGCCTCTTCACGCGCCCGGTCGCCTTCGTGCTCGCCGGCGAAATGGCGGTGGCCTACTTCCAGTTCCACCACCCGACGAGCTTCTGGCCGACGATCAACCAGGGCGTTCCCGCCGTCCTCTACTGCTTCCTCTTTCTCTACCTCTCGGCGGCCGGCGCGGGGCCCTGGAGCCTCGACACGCTGCGCGAGCGCGGCAGACCACGGCCCTGACAGGTCGGCTCCGGCCGCACCTCCACGCGCCTCGGGCGGCCGCTCTTTTCGCGATACCCTTACCGCTCACTCTCGCGAGGAGCCGACGATGACCAAGCGGTTGCTGCTGCCCCGGTTGGTGCTTTCCTTGGTGCTGGTGCTGGCCCTCATCACCGCCGCGGTGGCCCAGGAGGCGAAGATGTCGATCGTCAACGAGGACACCGTCCGCACGGTGCTTTCCAAGCAGGTGGGCAAGCAGGTGACGCTCAAGCTCGACTCGGGCGAGGAGCTGGGCGGTGTCGTGCGCACGGTGGGCGAGCACGTCGTGCACATCGAGAAGATCTCCGGCAAGGAGTTCTTCGACGCCATCGTCGACCTCGACGAGGTGGCGGCGGTGATCCTGCGCGTGCGCTGAGGCGCCGCGCGCTAGCGTCCGCGGCGCGCCAGCGCGCTCACGGCTGCGGCGGGTCGAGCGGCAGGAAGGTGCCGGCGTCGATGCGACCGTCGACGACGCGGTAGAGGGTCATGCCCGAGGCCATCTCGAGCGGCCCCGCCTGGTTGGGGCCGACGATGGCCGCCGCCTGCTCGAAACGCGTGGCCGCCGGACCCGCCTCGTAGAGCAGCGTCTCGCGCGTGTGCATGTGGCCGCCGAGCGCGAGCGGCCAGGGGTGCGGCGCGATGCGCGCCAGCACCTCGTCGAGGTTGCTCGTCGAGTGGCGGAACTGCACCTTGCCGCCAACCTTGATCAGCGTCGGCGCCGGCGGCTCGTCGTCGAAGCCGTTCATCGTCCACACGGCGGTGACGAAGGGGATGTGATTGAAGGTGACGACCGGCGTCGACGCCGGCACCGTGGCGAGGTCGCCCACCAGCCAGGCGAGCTGCGCCGCGTCGACGTGGCCGTAATACCAGAGGTCGTCGATGTCGACGCTGTCGAGGGCGACGAAGTGGATGCCGCCGTGGTCGAACGAGTAGTAGTTCGGTCCCAGGCGCTGGCGGTACATCTTCTTGCCGTAGAGCGGGTGCGTGGCGGGCACGAGGGACAGGTGGCGCTCGTTGCCGAAGTTCTCGTGGTTGCCGGGGACGCTCCAAACCGGCACCGGGAAGCGGGCCACCTCGGCGGTGTAGAGGTCGTAGTAGCCGCGCGCCTCGGCCTCGCCGACGCGCAACGCGTCCCTGACGAGGTCGCCGCTCATCAGCACGAAGTCGGGACGTTCCTTCTCGACGATGGCGCGCGCCGCGCGCAGGCGGGCGACGCTCGCCTCGCTCGTGTGCGGGTCGGAGGCGTGAATGAAGGTGAAGGAGCGCGGGCTGGGAGCTTCGACGAGCGGAAAGTCGAGCGGCGAATCGCCAGGGCTCGCGGCGCGCCAGAAGCTGCCGGCCACGCGGTAGCCCGCGGGCGCGCTCGCGTAGACGACGCCGTAGCCGCCGGGTTGGGCGATCGTCCACCCCCCGCGCGCATCGGTGAGCACGGTGCTCTGCTGATCGGACACGCGCGCGCCGGCGATGCCGGGCTCGGCGGGCCCTCGCCGGCCGTCGCCGTCGCGGTCGAGGAACACCGTGCCGGAGAGCGGTGCGACCGGCGGCGGCGGTGCGGGTGGCGGCGGCGTCGCCGCTGCCGCGGTGGCGACGGCGAGCAGCGCCCAGGGCAAACAACGGGAGGGCGAGCGAAGCGAGGAGGGGAGGCCGCCGCGAGTTTTCATGGTGATGGGCCTGATGATGCCACGCGCGGCCGCGCCATCCGCGAAACCGCTGCCCAGCCGCAGCCGGCACCCGGCGAACGGCGGTACGATGCGGGCCGCGCATGACCAGAGTCCGCCGCGGCGCCGCCCTCGTGCTCGTCCTGCTCGCGCTCGCCGCCGAGGAGGGCTGCGCACGCGCCCGCTCCGCGTTAACGTCTCCGGCCGCTGCCGCTGTCGCTCCACAGCCGCGCGCGCTGCGCATCGTCAACGCGCGCCTCGTCGACGGCACCGGCGCGCCGGGGCGCACCGGCAGCCTGCGCATCGTCGGCGACCGCATCGCCGCCGTGGGCGACGTGGCGGCGCTGCCCGGCGAAGAGGTCTACGACGCGCACGGGCTCGTCCTCGCCCCGGGCTTCGTCGACACCCACTCGCACGCCGACTCCGACCTGCTGGCGATCCCCGAGGCGCTCGGCGCGGTAAGCCAGGGCATCACCACCGTTGTCGGCGGCCAGGACGGCGGCTCGGACTTTCCGCTCGCCGACTTCTTCGCCAAGCTCGAGGCGGTGCCCGCCGCCGTCAACCTCGCCTCGTACTCCGGCCACGGGACGCTGCGCGACGAAGTGCTGGGCGAGGACTACAAGCGCACCGCGACGCCCGCCGAGGTGGCGGCGATGGCGAAGCTGCTCGAGCGCGACATGGAGGCGGGCGCTCTCGGCCTCTCCACCGGCCTCGAATACGACCCCGGCATCTACAGCAGCCGCGACGAGCTGCTGGCGCTGGCGAAGGTCGCCGCCCGCTACGGCGGCCGCTACATCAGCCACGTGCGCAGCGAGGACCGCCACTTCTGGGAGGCGATCGACGAGATCCTCACCATCGGCCGCGAGGTGAAGCTGCCGGTGCAGATCTCACACGTCAAGCTCGCCATGCGCTCGTGGTGGGGGCAGGCGCCGCGCCTGCTGGCGCTGCTCGACGCCGCGCGCAAGGAGGGAGTCGACGTCACCGCCGACATCTACCCCTACCTCTACTGGCACTCAACGCTCACCGTGCTCTTCCCGGCGCGCGACTTCGACGACCTCGCCGAGTCGCGCCGCGTGCTCGCCGAGATCGCGCCCGCCGACGGGCTGCTGCTCGGCCACTACCTGCCCAACCCGAGCTACGCCAACCGCACCGTCGCCGACATCGCCAGGGAGCGCGGCGAGGCGCCCGAGGTGACGCTGCTGGCGCTCATTCACGACGCCGAGGCGCTGCGCGCGCAGGGGAAGACCGACGTCGAGGACGTCATCGGCACCAGCATGGTCGAGCCCGATCTCGAAGCGCTGCTCGCCTGGCCGCACACCAACCTGTGCACCGACGGCGCGCTCGACGGCAGCCACCCGCGCGGCTTCGGCACCTACCCACGCGTGCTCGGCCGCTACGTGCGCGAGCGGGCGACCCTCGGCCTCGAGGAAGCGGTGCGCCGCATGACCTCGCTCGCCGCCGACCACGTGGGCATCCGCGACCGTGGCCGGCTGGTGCCCGGCGCCTACGCCGACCTGGTGCTGTTCGACCCCGCGACGGTGATCGACCGCGCGACGACGAGCGATCCGCACGCCGTATCGGTGGGCATCGAGCGGGTGTGGGTGAACGGGCGGCCGGTGTTCGCCGGCGGTACCACGACGGGGCTGCGGCCGGGGCGCGTGCTGCGGCGCGCGCCATGACCACCATCGAAGTCGCCGCGCCCTACCTGATCTTCCTCGGCGCAGTCCGCAACCCGCTCGACGCCAAGACCGGCCGCGGGCTCGCCGACTGGTGCCCCGAGCGTTGCGCCGCGCAGCTGCGGCTGACTGGCTGCACGGTGGACCTCGGGTTACCTGACATGGCGCCCGCAGAGGCCGCGGCCGCCGGCGCGCGCACGCTGGTCGTCGGCGTGGCGCCGGCGGGTGGCGGTCTCGATCCGGTGTGGCTGCGCGTGTTCGAGGAGGCGCTCGCCGCCGGTCTCGACGTCGCGAGCGGCATGCACGCGCGGCTGGCCGATCGTGCGGACCTCGCGGCACTCGCGCAACGTCACCAGCGCCGCCTCATCGACGTGCGAGTGCCGCCTGCCGGCCTCCCGGTGGCGAGCGGCCGCCGGCGCAGCGGCCGCCGCCTGCTCACCGTCGGCACCGACTGTTGCGTCGGCAAGAAGTACACGGCGCTCGCCCTCGCCCGAGAGTTGCGCGCGCGCGGCGTCGACGCCACGTTCCGCGCCACCGGGCAGACCGGCATCCTCATCGCCGGCAGCGGCATCCCCATCGACGCCGTGGTGAGCGACTTCGTTGCGGGCGCCGCGGAGGCGTTGTCGCCAGACGCGTCGCCCACGCATTGGGACGTCGTCGAAGGGCAGGGCTCGCTCTTCCACCCCGCCTACGCCGGCGTCACCCTCGGCCTCGTGCACGGCACGCAACCCGACCTGCTCGTCCTCTGCCACGAGGCGGGCCGCGCCACGATCGACGAGTACCCGACCTACCCGATCCCGCCGCTGGGCGAAGCGCTGCGCCTCTATCGCGACGCCGCGGCGCTGACCAATCGCGACGTCGAGTGGCTGGGCGTGAGCCTCAACACCTCCGGCCTCGCCGAGGAGGAGCGCGACAGCGCGCAGGCGGCCGCACGCGCTGAGACCGGGCTGCCGTGCGTCGACCCGCTG
>DATNCU010000452.1:0-5161 GCA_035607145.1 Thermoanaerobaculia bacterium | reverse complement strand
GGCGACGAAGTAGACGGTGAGCTCCCAGACGTACTTGAGGGTGAACGCCTCCTGGTCGCCGAGCGCGATGTAGCCGTAGGCGTAGCCGGGCACGTAGCCGTCGTAGAGGGCGCGCGCGATCGTCTCGTGGGTGCGGCAGCGAGCGCGGCGGTTGTGCTTGACGGCGTCGACGATGAGCGTGTTGTGAATGGCGATCAAGTCCGAGCCCGGGCTGTAGAGCGGATCGGAGAAGCGCCCCGCCTCGCCGGTCATCGCCCACCGGTCCTCGCTGATCACCGTCTTGCAGTCGTGCGCGTAGTCGCGCAGGCCGTAGTGGCAGAGGAGCTTCCGCTTCGGCAGGTCGTGGCGGAAGCAGGGGAAGTGCTCGCACGCCCACTCGATGAGCTTCTCGCCGGTGTTGACGTCCTTGAAGTCGACGACGGTCTTGTCGTAGACGAGGCCGAGGCTGGTCTTGCCGTGGAGCGGGATGACCCAGAACCACAGCCCCTCGGCGCAGAAGTGGTTGGTGGCGAGGTAGAGCGGCGAGTGCCCGGCTTGGCGGTGCCAGGAGGCGAGCCGCTGCTCGCGCAGAGAACGGTCGGTGAGCTTCTCGATGTCGACCAGGCCGTCGACCCAGGCGAAGGAGGCGCCATGCTCGATGGGGCTCTTCGCCGTCAGACCGAGCTTGCGCGCCAGCACGCGATTGCGGCCGCTCGCGTCGACCAGCCAGGGCGCGGCCACCGTCTTCTTCTCGACCGTGCCGTCGGGCAGCGTGTGGTCGAAGGTGACGCGGTGCTCGTGGCGCGGGTCGAGCTCGACCTCGAGCTTCGTCACCGGCAGGATGCGGGTGAAGCGGTCGCTCTGCTCGTTGAGCGCCAGCACCGCTTCCTCCATCTTGTTGCGGTCGAGCTGGAAAGTGCAGATGTTGGAGAACGTCGTCAGGTAGCTCTGGCTGTAGTCCTCGAAGCGCGACTCGTCGGCGCCCGGCGTCGGCCAGTAGAAGCGCAGGTTGTACTTGATCCAGTGGTTCTGCAGCAGCTCCTCGGTCAAGTCGAGCACCTTGCCGAAGTACCAGCCGGAGAGCTGCACCGTCGACTCGCCGTACTTCTGGCGCTCGCGGCCGTGCTCGTCGGGAAGGTAGCGCTCGACGATCGTCACCCGCTTGTCGGTGTCGAGCAGCAGGTGGCGGGCGAGAGTGAGGCCGGCGAGACCGCCGCCGATGATGACGACGTCGGTGTGGAGGGTAGAGGCGTCGTCGTGATGCGCTTCACTCATCGCTTCGTACCTGCCGTGTTCTCGAGGTCAGAGATCGACTGTCGCCCGCCGGTGCGGGCGTAGCCCTCGTAGGGGATCGCGAGAAGTGGCGCTGAGAGGGCTCAGCGCACGCGCGCGCGGCGCCCCGCTAGCGGTAGCCGAGCTTGTCCTTGACCGCGGCCGTCGCGGCGTCGGTGCCCTCGACGCTGAGCTGGTCGGGATCGGCGCCGCGGCCGCCGGGGTAGAAGCCCTGCCGGTACATCGGGTAGCACTCGCTGCGCAGGTGGGCGAGGGTCTGGTGGCCGCGGCGGGTAGCGCGCTCGTGGCGTAGCGCGTCGACGTCGACCGGCGCGACGACGATCTTCTCGCCCGGCCCGGGATCGGCCTGCGCCAGCACGCGCCCCTCGAAGTCCACCACCATGCTGCCACCCGGCCACGAGAAGGGCGGGTAGTGGTGCAGGCTCGCGCCCTGGTTGGCGGCCACCACGTAGGCGATGTTCTCGAGCGCGCGGCAGCGGTTGACGACGGTCCACCAGTCCATCGGCGGCGTCGCCCCCCAGGGGTCCATGTACGCCGAGACGCGGATCAGCACCTCGGCGCCGTTGGCGGTGAGCTGGCGCAGCGCCTCGGGGAAGAGCCAGTCGTAGCAGATGGCGACGCCGAGGTTGCCGATCGGCGTCTTCACCACCGGGAACATCTCCTCGTCGTAGCCGGGGAGGTCGTGCGGGCTCGCGTGCACCTCCCACGGGATCCACGGGTTGACCTTGCGGTACTTGGCGAGGATGCCGTCGGGGCCGATGAGGCAGGTGGTGTTGAAGACGACGCCGGGCCAGCGGTCGTCGCGTTCGAGAAAAGTGCCGGTCTGCACGTAGACGTCGTACTGCTTCGCCGCCTCCACGTAGCGCGCGGTGTGTTCGTTGGGGATCGGCACCGCGAGCTTGTCGAGCAGCTCGGCGGCGGTGGCGTAGACGGGTGCCGCGTGCGCGAACTCGGGGAAGACGACGAGCTTGACGGGCAGGAAGGGCGAGTAACCCTCGACTGCCTGCGCGATCATCGCCAGCATGCGGTCGACGTGGCGGGCGATGCCGCCGCGGTCGAGCGGGTTGGGGAAGTCGGTCTGGCAGGCCGCGGCGGCGTAGCGGAGGCGGTCGCCCATGCGGCGGGCACGCTAGCACTCCATGAGAAAGTGCGCACCGTGCGCGAAGCGAGCGACGACACGTCCGTGAGGCCTGCACGGTCGCGCCTTGCGATGGTCCGCGCGCTGGGTGCGGCGGTCATCGCGGTTGCCGCAGCCGCGTTCGCCCTCGCGGCCAGCGCGGCGGCGCCGGCCGCCACCGCCGCGCCGGCGCAGACCGAGGAGCTGGCGCGTCACCGCAACCTCGGCAAGGCGTTCTACGAGAACCCGACGCTGCACGCGCAGGCGGTGGAGGAGCTGCGCCGTGCCCGCGACCTCGCGCCGGGCTCGCTCGGCGACCGGCTCAACTACGCCCTGGCGCTGCTGCGCGCGGGGAAGGAGGCGGAGGGGATCGCCGAGCTCGTCGCTGTGCAGAAGCTCGACGCCGCGCTGCCGCACACCTGGTGGAACCTCGGCATCGCCTACGCCAACGCCTCGCGCCACGACGTGGCGCGGGCGCAGCTCGAAGGCTTCATCGCGCGCGTGCCCGAGGACGCGGCCGGCCACTACAACCTCGGCGTCGTCTACCAGATCGGCGGCGACGCCGCGAAGGCGCAGCGCCAGCTCGAGGAGGCGGCGCGCCTCGATCCCGAGATGGCGGCGCCGCACTACCAGCTGGCGAGCCGTTACCGCCGCGCCGGCCGTGCGGCCGACGCCGACCGCGAGCTCGCGCGCTTCCGCGCGCTCAAGGAGGCGCACGCGAGCGACGCGGTGCCCGAGGACCCGAAGTGGAATCGCTACTCCGAGTTGGTCGATCCGCTGGAGCCGCGTGGCCGCGGCGAGGCGCCGCCGGCGCCGGTGGCGCTCACTTGGGCAGCGCAGGAAGTGGCCAAGCTGCCACCGCTGACCGCGGCGCTGCCGGCCGGGCTCGCCCTGATCGACGCCGACGGCGACGGCGGTGCCGACCTGCTCGCGTGGTCGGGCGGGCGGCTGCGGCTCTTCGCTGAGGGCGCGCGTGTCGTGCACAAGACCGCGCTCGACGGCTTAGAGGCAGTGGTGGCCGCGGTGCCGGGCGACTTCGACAACGACGGCCTCGCCGACCTCTGCGTGCTGGAGAGCCGCGGCGCGCGGCTGCTGCGCAACGCCGGTGGCCGCTTCGAGGCGGCCGCGGCGCCGCTGCCGGCGGGAACGTGGCGCGCCGCGGCGTGGCTCGACTTCGACCACGACTACGATCTCGACCTCGTGCTGCTCGGCGGCGGTGATGCGGGCGCGAAAGGCGCGGCGCTGCTGCGCAACAACGGCGACGGCACCTGGGCCGACGCTACGGCGCGCTTCCCGTTCGCCGCGGGCCGCGCGGTCGCCGCGACGGTGCTCGACGCCATCGCCGACTCGCAGGGGGAGGACCTCGTCGTCACCTACGAGGACCGTGCGGCGACGCTTTACCGTGACGAGCTCGGTGGCCGGTACACAGCCGAGCCGCTGGCGGCGCTGCCGGCGGGCGCGCGCGCGCTGGCGGCGTTCGACATCGATGGCAACGGCTGGACCGACATCGTGGCTTCGACCCGCGACGGGCGGCCGCTGCTGCTCGCCAACCAGGGTAACGCGCGAAGGCCGCGCGCGGGCTTTCGCGCTCTCGCGGCGCCGGCAGCGGCGCGCGCCCCGCTGCTGCTTGCCGACCTCGGCAACCGCGGCGTCGCCGACCTCGTCGGCGCGAAGGGTGTGCACTCCGGCGCCCGCAACGGCGCGTTCGTCGCGGCTGCTGCGCCGCTGCGCGCCGCCAACGCCACGATCCCCGCCGGCGACGCGCTCGTCGCCGCCGACTTCGACAGTGACGGGCGCACCGACCTCGCCGCGCTCTCCGCCGGCGCGCTGCGCCTGCTCTCGAACCGCACAGCAGGTACCGGACGCTGGCTCGGCGTCGGCCTCAAAGGTGTCAAGAACCTGCGTCTCGCTGCCGGTGCCGAAGTCGAGGTCAAGGCGGGCACGAGCTACCAGAAGCGCCGCTACCCCGGCGTGCCGCTGCTCTTCGGCCTCGGCCGGCGCGCGGACGCCGACACCGTGCGCATCACCTGGCCCAATGGCCTCATCCAGAACGAGACGCGCCAGCCGGCGGGCGCCGTGAAGACCTACACCGAGGCACCGCGCCTCTCGGGTTCCTGCCCGATGATCTTCACCTGGGACGGTGCGCGCTTCCGCTTCCTCACCGACGTGCTCGGCGTGGCGCCGCTCGGCGCCAGTTCCGGCGATGGCGAGTACTTCCCCGTCGACCACGACGAGCACGTGCAGGTGCCCGCCGGCGCGCTGGTCGAGGTCGACGGCCGCTACCGCGTGCGCGTCACCGAGGAGCTGCGCGAGGTCACCTATCTCGACCAGGTGCAGCTGCTCGCCGTCGACCACCCGACCGGCATCGACGTCTTCCCCAGCGACAAGTTCGTCGGCCCGCCGTTCCCCGACTTCCACCTCTTCGGAGTGACGCAGCGCATTCATCCGAGGCGCGCGATCGACGACGACGGCACCGACGTGCGCGATCGTCTCCTCGCCCGCGACGGCCGCTACCCCGACGGCTTCCGGCGCGACTTCGCCGGCGTCGCCGACGTGCACCACCTCGAGCTCGACTTCGGCGACGTAGCGCGAGACAACCGCGCCGTGCTGGTGCTCTCTGGCTGGGTCGACTGGGCCGACGGCAGCACCTTCGTCGGCGCCGCGCAGCGCACCGGCGGCGGCCTGCTGATGCCGCAGCTACAGGTCGAGGACGACCGCGGCGAGTGGCGCACGGTGATCGCAGACATGGGCATCCCCGCCGGCAAGCCGAAG
>DATNCU010000435.1:0-9041 GCA_035607145.1 Thermoanaerobaculia bacterium | reverse complement strand
ACGCGAGCGGCGCCGCGCTCCCCTTCGCCGCGTTCGCGCTCTGGCTTCTCCACTACGGTCTCGTCGGCGACTTCCTCGACGCCACCCTAGGCCGCGGCGCCGCCAGCAAGGGCACGCTCGTCGAGGTGCTGCTGCGGCCGCTCATCGGCGCCTGGACACAGCCGGCCTGGCGGCAGGCAGCGACGGCGGCGGTGCTCCTCGTCGCGCTGGTCCCGGTGCTGCGCCGGCAGGCGAAGTCGGCGGCGACCACGACAGCGCACCGGCCGCTCTTCGTCGCCGCCTGCCTCGGCCTGCTCGCGCTGATGGCGAGCGCGGTGTGGAACGACCTCCGCGTCGCACGCTGCGTCGCCATCTACGTCGCGGCCCTCCACTGCCTGGCGGTGACGCTCGCTCTCGCCTGGCGCTCGCGCCGCGCCGAGCTCGCCGAGCGCGACCGCCAGCGGCTGCTCCTCGCCGCCACCGGCTTCGCGCTCTTCTACCTCTTCGGCCTCTCGTGGGGCCTCTGGGAGCTGATGCTGATCCCCGGCCTCGCCTTTACCATCGCCGAGGCGCTCGACGGGCTGCCGGCCGAGCGGCGCGGCCTCGTCGTCCGTCGCCTCGTCGCCGCGGCTGCGCTCCTGCTGATCGCGCTCACCGTCGTCGACAAGCTCGATCGCCCCTACCGCTGGGGCGAGTGGGAGGAACCGCCGGCGACCACCGCCAACGTGCCGGCGCGCTCGCCGTTCCTCGCCGGGCTGCGGCTCTCGCCATCCACCGCCGCCTTCGTCGACACGGTGACCCGTGCGATCGACGACCACTCGCGCCCCGGCGACCGCATCCTCGCCTTCCCCCACCTGGCGCTCTTCTACCTGCTCGCCGACCGCGAGCCGGCCACCTTCGCCTACGCGCACTGGTTCGACATGACGCCGGATCACGTGGCCGAGCGCGATGCAAACGCGCTGCTGACCGACCCGCCGGCGGCGATCCTCGTCTACGACGTGAGCCCGGTCACCTGGCGCGCGCACGAGGACGTCTACCGCGGCGGCCACCCCTCCGGCCAGCGGCGCCTGCTCGCCGCCGTCGGGCAGCTGATCGGCCGCGGCGATTACACGGTGGTTTCCAAGCTGCGCGCGCCGCTCACCGAGAACGAGGTGACCGTCTGGGCGCGGCGCGGCCCGCGTCTGGGTGCACCCAGGCCGCCCCCTCCAAGTGGCTAGAATGTCGGCCCCTTGACAGGCACGACGCGCGTCGCCGTCCTCGGGCTCGGCTACTGGGGCCCCAACCTCGTCCGCAACTTCCACGGCAACGAGCGCGCCCGGCTGCGCGTCGTCTGCGACGCCCGGCCCGAGCGCGCCGCGGCCGCCGCCCGCGCCTACCCCGGCAGCGAGCCGCTGACCGACGCGCAGGCCGCCGTCGCCCACCCGGAGGTGGACGCGGTGGTGCTGGCGACCCCCGTCGACACCCACTTCCCGCTCGCCAAGGCCGCCATCGCCGCCGGCAAGCACGTGCTGGTGGAGAAACCGCTCGCCGCCTGCCGCGAGCACGCCGAGGAGCTGATCGAGCTCGCCAGGCGGGCCGGCGTCGTGCTGATGGTCGACCACGTCTTCCTCTACACGCCGGCGGTGCGCAAGATCAAGGAGATCGTCGACCGCGGCGACCTCGGCCCGCTGACCTTCATCAACAGCGTGCGCGTCAACCTCGGCCAGTTCCAGAACGACGTCAACGTGGTGTGGGACCTGGCGCCGCACGACCTCGCCATCGTCGACTACGTGGTGGGGCGGCTGCCGCGCAGCATCTCGGTGTTCGGCGCCGCCCACAAGGACCGCCAGCTCGAGGACGTCGCCTACGTCAACCTCGACTTCGGCGAGGGGCTGATCGCCGGCTTCCACGTCAGCTGGCTGTCGCCGATCAAGGTGCGGCAGCTCACCATCGGCGGCGCCGACCGCTGCCTGGTCTACAACGACGTCGACCCGGTGGAGAAGATCAAGGTCTACGACAGCAGCGTGCAGGTGCGGCCGGCGAACCTCGAGGACCGCCGCCGGCTGCTCGTCGACTACCGCTCGGGCGACGTCTGGTCGCCGCACCTCGACCGCGGCGAGGCGCTGCAGGAGGTGGTGGCGCACTTCCTCGACTGCATCGAGAGCGGCGCCACGCCGCTCACCGACGGCGAGGCGGGGCTGCGCGTGGTGCGCATCCTGGAAGCGGCGCAGCAGAGCATCAAGGCGCAGGGCGGGCGGATCACGCTGTGAGCGGCCCCGACTTCTGCCGCATCGCTCCCGACGTCACGCTCGGCCGCGACGTGCAGATCTTCGGCTTCGTCAACCTCTACGGCTGCACCATCGGTGACGGCACGCGCATCGGCACCTTCGTGGAGATCCAGAAGGGGGTTACCGTCGGCCGCCGCTGCAAGATCTCCAGCCACTCCTTCCTCTGCGAGGGGGTGACGGTCGAGGACGAGTGCTTCATCGGCCACGGCGTGATGTTCATCAACGACAAGCACCCGGCGGCGGTGACCGAATTGGGCGAGCTCAAGGGCGCGGCGGACTGGCAGCTGCTGCCCACGCGTGTCGGACGGCGCGCGTCGATCGGTTCCGGCGCGGTGGTGATGGGCGGCATCACCATCGGCGAGGGCGCCACGGTCGGCGCCGGCGCCGTGGTCACCCGCGACGTGCCACCCGGCAGCGTCGTCGCCGGCGTGCCGGCGCGGGCGCTGTTGCGCGCTGGCGCGCGTACGGACGACGGAGGCGGCACGCCGTGATCGACACCCTGCACGGCAAGCGCGCCCTCGTCACCGGCGGCTGCGGCTTCATCGGCTCGACGATCGTCGACGGGCTGCTCGCAGAAGGCGCCACTGAGGTCATCGTGCTCGACGACCTCTCGCGCGGCACGGCGCTCAACCTCGAGGCGGCGCAGGAGAGCGGCCGCCTGCGGCTCGTGCGGCAAGACATCCGCGACGCCGCCGCCATCCGCCCCTGGTTCGACGGCGTCGACGTCGTCTTCCACCAGGCCGCCCTGCGCATCACCGCCTGCGCCGACCACTGGCGGGCCTGCCAGGAGGTGATCGTCGACGGCACCTTCAACGTCGTCGAGGCCTGCGTGCAGGCGGGAGTGTCGCGGCTGGTGGCGGCGAGCACGGCGTCGGTCTACGGGCTCGCCGACGCCTTCCCCACCGAGGAATCGCATCCCACCTACAACAACCGCACGCTCTACGGCGCCGCCAAGATCGCCAACGAGGCGCTGCTGCGGGCGGTGCACGAGATGAGCGGCCTCTCCTACGTGGCGCTGCGCTACTTCAACGTCTACGGGCCGCGCATGGACGTCTTCGGCAAGTACACCGAGGTGCTGGTGCGCTGGCTCGACTGCCTCGACCGCGGCGAGCGGCCGAAGGTGTTCGGCGACGGCAGCCAGACGATGGACTTCGTCTACGTCGGCGACGTGGCGCGCTGCAACCTGCTGGCGGCGACGAGCGCGGCGAGCGACGAGGCAATCAACGTCGCTTCGGGAACGGAGACGAGCCTGCTCGGTTTGCTGCATGCGCTGCTCGCCGTCACCGGGCACGAGGGCGTCGAGCCCGAGCACCTGCCCGAGCGGTCGGTGAACCCGGTGCCGCGGCGGCTCGCCTCGACCGAGAAGGCGCAACGGCTGCTCGGTTTCCGCGCCGAGGTGCCGCTGGCGGAAGGGCTGCGGCGTTTGGTGGAGTGGCGCCGCGGCGTGCTCGCCCGTGGGCAGGCGGGGCACTACGACCCGACCGCCGCCGTGGCCACGCCGGCGGCGCGGCCATGATTCCCATCACCCGGCCGCACCTGGGGGCGGAGGAGGAGGCCGCGGTCACCGCGGTGCTGCGCAGCGGCTGGCTGACGCAGGGGCCGCGGGTGGCGGAGTTCGAGCGCGTGGTGGCCGACCACTGCGGCGCCACGCACGGTGTGGCGGTCGCTAACTGCACCGTTGCGCTGCACCTTGCATTGCTCGCGGCGGGCATCGGGCCGGGCGACGAGGTGGTCGTGCCCTCGCTGAGCTTCATCGCCACCGCCAACGCGGTGCGCCACTGCGGCGCGCGGCCGGTCTTCGCCGAGGTGGATCCGCGCACTTACAACCTCGACACGGAAGCCGCGGAAGCGGCGATCGGGCCGCGCACGCGCGCCGTCGTCGTCGTCCATCAGATCGGGCTGCCGGCCGACCTCGACCGTTTCCACGAGCTCGGCCGGCGGCGGGGCGTGCGCATCGTCGAGGATGCTGCCTGTGCTCTCGGCTCGTCGTACCGTGGGCGGCCGATCGGTGGCCACTCCGAGCTCGTCTGCTTCTCGTTCCACCCGCGCAAGGTGATCTCGACCGGCGAGGGCGGCATGATCATGACCCCCGACGGCGAGCTCGCCCGCACCATGCGGCTGCTGCGGCAGCACGGCATGAGCGTGCCCGACACCGCGCGGCACGGCGCCACCGACCTGGTGATCGAGAGCTACCTCTCGGTCGGCTACAACTACCGGCTCACCGACCTGCAGGCGGCGGTGGGCATCGAGCAGATGCGGCGGCTTCCCGAGCTAACGGCCCGCCGGCGCGCCCTCGCCGCGCGCTACGGCGTGGCGCTGGCGGAGCACCCGTGGCTCCGCCCGCCGTTCGTGCCCGACTACGCCGAGCCCAACTTCCAGAGCTACGCCGTGATGCTCGCCGACGATGCGCCCGTCGAGCGTGACGAGCTGCTGCGCTTGCTGCTCGCCCGCGGCGTCGCCGCCAAGCCCGGCGTGATGACGGCGCACCGCGAGCCCGCCTACCGCGACGAGGGGTGGAGCCTGCCGCTCACCGAGCGGGCGAGTGACCGCTCGCTGCTGCTGCCGCTCTTCCCTGACCTGGCACCGGAAGACCAGGACCGCGTCGTGGCGTTGCTCTTCGAGGCGGCGCGGCGATGACCTGGCTGATCGTCGGCGCCGGCGCGCAAGGGCGGCTGACGCTCGAGCTGCTGCGCGCCACGGGCGACGGCGATTCGGCTTTGTTCGTCGACGACGACCCCGCGCTACAGGGCACGCACGTCGGCGATGTCGAGGTGGTGCCGCGCGCCGGCCTTGCCGAGCGCGCCGAATCGGGCGCTCGCGTCGTCATCGCCGTCGGCGACAACCCCAGACGCCTGCGCCTCGCGGCGTCGCTGCTTGCGGAGCTGGGCGAAGAGAAGTTCTCCTTCGGCACCCTCGTGCATCCATCAGCCGTCGTGGCACCCTCGGCTCGCACCGGCGACGGCTCGGTGGTCTTCGCCGGCGCGGTGGTGCAGAGCGGCGCTCGCATCGGCGCCCACGTCATCGTCAACAGCGGCGCCATCGTCGAGCACGACTGCACGATCGAGGACGGCGCCTCGCTCTCTCCCGGCTGCTGCATGGGGGGCCGCGTCCACGTCGGCGCGGGCTCCTTCATCGGCGTCGGGGCCACCCTCTGCCCACGCGTGGTCGTCGGCCCCGGAGCCATCGTCGGCGCCGGGGCGGTGGTTACGGCCGACGTTCCCGCCGACACCCTCGCTTATGGCGTGCCGGCGCGCGCAGTGCGCGCCGTGGACGCCGACCGCGACTGGAAGCGGCTGCTCTGAGCCCGCCGAACCGATGAGCGAAGAGACCCTCTTCGACCACGTCCCGCTCCTGCGCCCCTGGCTAGGAGAGGAGGAGGTGGAGGCGGTCCGCCGCGTCATCCTCTCCGGCTGGATCACGCAGGGGCCGGTGGTGGCCGAGCTCGAGCGCGGCGTCGCCGCCTTCGTCGGCGCCTCGTACGCAGTGGCCACCAACGCCGCCACCTCGGCGCTCCACCTCGCGCTGCTCACCTCCGGCGTTGAAGCCGGCGACGAGGTGATCTGCCCGGCCACCACGTGCATGGCCACCGCCAACGCCATCTGCATGGCCGGCGCGGTGCCCGTCTTTTGCGACATCGACGCCGACACCTTCAACCTCGACCCCGCGCACGTCGAGACGCTGGTCGGCCCGCGCACGCGGGCGCTGATGGTGGTGCACCAGATCGGGCTGCCCGCCGAGATCGACCGCTGCGAGGAGATCGCCCGGCGCCACGGCCTCGTCGTCGTCGAGGACGCCGCCACCGCGCTCGGCGCCCGCTTCCGCGGCGCGTACCTCGGCGCCCGCGGCAACGCCACCTGCTACAGCTTCCACCCGCGCAAGATGATCACCACCGGCGAGGGCGGCATGCTGGTCACCGCCGACGAGAAGCAGGCGGAGCGGGCGCGCGCGCTGCGGGCGACCGGCGCGTCGATCTCCGACCTCGAGCGGCACCGCGCCCGCGGCGTGCTGCAGCAGACCTACGACGAGTCCGGCTTCAACTATCGCCTCACCGACATGCAGGCCGCGGTGGGGCTGGTACAGCTCGGCCGCCTGCCCGAGATGCTGCGCCAGCGCAGCGAGCAGGCCGAGCGCTACGGTGAGCTGCTCGCCCCGCTCGTCGAGGTGCAGACGCCGGTCGTGCCGCCGCACGTCGACCCCTGCTGGTCATCGTACTGCATCAAGCTGCGCCCGGGCGCGCGGCGCACGATCGACGAGCTGCTGCAGCACATGGCGGCGCGCGGCATCTCCTGCCGCCGTGGCATCGGGCCGCTCTACAAGGAGCCCTTCTTCGCCGCTCGCATGCCCGGTATGCACCTGCCGGCGAGCGAAGAGGTGGAGCGCGCGACGATGTTCCTGCCCATCTTCCCGGGCCTGCGCGAGGCGGAGCAGGAGGCGGTCGCGGCCGCGCTCGCGAGCGGCCTCCGCGCGGCGTGAGCGACGACGAAGCGAAGCCGCCGCGCCTCACCGTCGTGCTGCCGGTGTTCAACGAGCGGCAGAGTCTGGAGGGGGCGCTGGTGCGTTACCGCCAAGCGCTTACCGGCCTCGGCCTCGCCGACGCCGAGCTGCTGGTGGTCGACGACGGCTCGCACGACGGCACCGCCGAGCTCGCGGAAGCGCTGGCCGCCGCGTGGCCGGCGAACGGAGCGCCGCGGCTGCGGGTGCTTCGCCACGAGAAGAACCGCGGCCAGGTAGCGGCCCTACGCACGGGCTTCGCCGCCGCGCGCGGCGAGGTCGTCACCCACAACGGCATCGACCTGCCGTTCGCGCCCGAGCGCACCGCCGAGGCGCTGGCGCCGTTCACCGACGGCGCCGAGGTGGTGGTGGTCGAGCGCGAGAATCGCGGCGCCAACGGTGCTTGGCGCGCGGTGGTGAGCTGGGGCAACGTGCTCGCCTGGAAGCTGCTCTTCGCCTCGCCCTTCGCCGACCACAACTTCGTACAGCTCTTCCGCCGCGAGGTGCTGGCATCGCTGCCGGTGGTGTCGAGCGGCGTCAACACGGTGACCGCCGAGCTGTTGCTGCGCGCGGCGCGCGCGGGCCGGCGCGTCGTCCGCATCAGCGCGCCGTACGAAGAGCGCCGCGCCGGCAAGAGCAGCATCAGGCCGCGGGCCGTGGTGCGCGCCGTCGCCGAGGTGGTGCGGCTGCGGCTGCGCTTCCATCGCGTCCCAAAGTGAGATGCGCATGAGCGAGATCGCCGCCGTCGCGATCGTGGCCGCGTTGCTGCTCTTGGCGCGCTGGCGCGCGGGATGGATCGACGAGGTCGAGCGATGGTTTTTGCGAGTCCTCGGTAGCCCGCGAGCATCGTGGCGGTGGCTCCTCGGTCTCGCCGTCGTCGCTTTCGCCGGACAGGCGGCGGTGGCGCTCGTCGCCGGCATGCCGGTTGGACGGATCCACGACGACTTCAGCCACCTCCTCGCCGGCGACACCTTCGCGCATGGCCGGCTCGCCAATCCCACCCACCCGCTGTGGCGGCACTTCGAGACCTTCCACGTGCTGCTGCAGCCGACCTACGCCTCGAAGTACCCGCCGGCGACCGGGCTCGCGCTGGCGCTCGGCGAGTTGTTGGGGCACCCCGCGATCGGCGTGTGGCTCGCCGGCGCGCTCTTCTGCGTCGTCGCGACGTGGGCGCTGGGAGCGTGGCTGCGGCCGGCGTGGGCGCGGCTGGGCGGCGTCGTCGCCGCCGCCACCCTGGTGGTGGCGAGCCCCTGGAGCTGGCAGTTCTCCGGCGGCTTCTTGCCGGCGATCGGCGGCGCGCTGCTCTTCGGGGCGGCGGTGCGGCTGGAGCGGTCGACGCGAGCGGCCAAGGCGGCGGCGCGTGGCGCTGATGGCGCGTGGCGGCGCAGCGGGGCATCATGGCGCCTCGGCCTCGCGCTCGGGACGGGGCTCGCCGTTCTTGCCGCCAGCCGGCCTTGGGAGGGAATGGCGGCCGCCTGCGTGGCGCTCGTGCCGCTCCTGTGGCGCTTCGTGCGGGCGAGAGAGGCGAGGCGTCGGCTGGTCCGCGCGGCCGGTGCCGCGATCCTCTTGCTCGCGACCGCCGCAGGCTGGCTCGCCTGGTACCAATGGCGCGTCACCGGCAGCCCGTGGACGATGCCCTACCGCCTCTACGACGCCCGCTACGCGCCGATCCCGGTGTTCCTCTGGCAGTCGCCGCGCGCGGTCGAGCCGTCGCCGCACGCGGTGATGGCGCGCTTCTACAGCGAGTGGGAGCACGGGGCGTGGACGAAGCAGCACACACCCTTCGGTTGGCTCAAAACCGCGTTGCAGAAGTCGCGGCGGCTGTGGCGGTTCTACATCGGCCCCCTCGGCACCCTGGCGCTGGCCGGGGTGCCGTGGGCGCTGCGGCGTCGCGGCCCGCGCTGGGCGGCGGCGGGCCTCGGCGTGCTGCTGCTGAGTCAACTGGCGATAGTTCCCAGCCGGCCGCACTACGTGGCGCCGGGCGCCTGCCTCGCCGTGTACCTGATCGTCGAGGGCTGGCGTCAGCTGCGCGTGTGGCGTCGCGGCGCGCGGGGCGCGGCCGGAGCACGCCGCTTCGGTTCGCACCTCGCCACCGCGCTCCTCGTCGCCTTCGTCGCCGTGCTGCCACTGCGCGCGCTGGCGCTGCGCCCCGAGCCCACCGAGTGGTTCGTGCAGCGGGCGGCGATGCAACGGCGGCTCGACGCGATGCCCGGGCACCAGCTGGTGCTCGTCCGCTACGGCCCCGCTCACGAGGGGGGAGCGGAGTGGGTCTACAACGACGCGGATCTCTTCGGCACCCGCGTG
>DATNCU010000432.1:0-12472 GCA_035607145.1 Thermoanaerobaculia bacterium | reverse complement strand
TGAAGGCGATGCCGACCGCCCGCGGCGGCAACCCGGGCACGAGCGTGGCCGCGTAAGCGCCGATGCCGGTGGCGAGCGCCGCCGACAACCCCGGGTCGAGCACCAGCAGGTACATCCACCCGCAGAGGAACGCGAGGCGCGGCCCGTACTCCTCGCGCAGGTAGACGTAGAGACCACCCGCCTGTGGAAAGCGCGCGGCCAGCTCGCCATAGCAGAGCGCGCCGCAGAGCGCGGCGGCACCCATCCCCAGCCAGACGGCAAGCACGAGGCCGAACGAGCCGAGCCCCTTCGCCATCCCCGCCGGCGTGAGGAAGATGCCGACGCCGATCATCTCGCCCAACACCAGCCCGACGGCGGTGGCGAGGCCGATCGAGCGCCTCGGCGTGGCGCTCACGTCGCTCACAGCTGCCCCCGCACCAGCGGCGCGAGCAAGCGCAGGAGGCGCAGCTTCCACACCTTCGAGCACGGGATGCCGGGATAGCGCTCGTCGGCGCCTTCCGGATAGCCGCGCGCGTCGATGCGCACGGCGCGCTCGAGGTGGCGGTCCATGCGCGCGCGCAGCTCCGCGGCGACCTCGCGGTTCGTCACCACCAGCGCCAGCTCGCGGTTGAGCCGCTGGGAGCGCGGGTCGAGGTTGTAGGAGCCGACGATGACCGTCTCGCCGTCGATCACCGCGTCCTTGGCGTGCAGGCACTCGGGCTCCTGGTACTCCCACAGCTCGACGCCGCTGCGCACCAGCTGCGCCTTGTCGCCGACGTAGCCCGCCTGCGGCCAGAGGTTGTCGGTGGCGCCGAGCGAGTTGGTGAGAATGCGAATGCGCACGCCGCGGGCGAGCGCTCGGCGCAGGCCAGCGCGGAGGCCCCGAGTCGGCACCAGGTAGGGCGACTCGACGACGACGGACTCGCGGGCGGAGTCGAGCAGCTCGCGCAGCTCGTCGCCCACCTTGCGGGCGCCCGCGTCGGCGCCGATGGGGTCGTGGAGGAAGCGTACCGTGCCGCTCTCGACGAGGCGCGGCGGTGAGCGGGTGGCGTCGTGCTTCGCCTCCTCGATGCGCGCGTGCAGCCAGGCGAGGTGGCGGTCGATCTCGGCGGCAGCAGTGGCGATCTCAGCCGGCTTGGCGCGCGCCTTCGACGGCCGCACGTCGCGGCTCTCCCAGAGTGCGAGGAAATAAAGCTGCGCCTCGCGCGCCGCATCGCCTTCGACCAGCAGATCGCAGTCGACGTAATTGTGGGCGCGGATCTGGTGGCCGAAGCCGAAGTAGGTGCTCTGCAGGTTGCGCCCGCCGGCGAGCAGCGTGCGCCCGTCAGCCACCGCCAGCTTGTCGTGCATTCGCCGCGACACCCATTTCAGCCGGTCGAGCCGGAACGGGTGATAGTCGCGGATCTCGATTCCCTCGGCGAGCAGGTGCGCCTGCACGGCGCGCGGAATGCCGTTCCACTGCGCGTCGGCGATCAGCTTGACGCGCACGCCGCGCCGCGCCGTCTCGCGCAGCAGACCGAGGCTGGTGAGCGTGAACGGGTCGTTCCCGAAGATGAACGCCGAGACCAGCAGCTCCTCACGCGCCCCGAGCGCCAGCTCGACGCGTGCCTCTGCCGCCTCGCGGTCGGTCTCGAGGATGCGCACGCCGTCGGCGCGCGCCGGCATCGCCGCGAGCACGGCGATGGCGAGCGTGACCAGGGACCGCGCGCGCGTCACGCGAAGGGCACGAGAGCGACGTTCCTCGCCGCCAGCAGCTCCGCCGACGTGTGCAGTGCGAGCGGCCGTGCGCTCGGCAATCCCGAGAGATCGTGCTCCGCGACGAAGAAGTAGCGGCGCGGCGGCTCGAGCTCGAGACCGGCTGGGTCGGGCAACCGCCCGCCGGCCAGAAGGGTCGCGGCGTCGGCGTCGCTGATGGTCCACGCCGATCGCGCCCGCGCCAGGCAGCGGGTGACCCGATCCCACGACCCTCGCGCGTGCCCGAGCTGGCGCCGCTCCCAGCGCCGGATCGCGGCGCGCGCCCGCAACTCGCGCAGGCGCACCCCGAGCCGGTCTGACGCGCTCACCGTCCGCCCTCCAGCCGCCGCAGCAGGGAGTCCACTTGGTCGCGCGCTGCCGTTGGATCCGGCATCTCCGGCAGGGGCTTGAGCAGGGAGAGAAGACCCAGGCTCGAAAGGACCCCGCGCTGCTCGTCGGACGAGAGGGCCGCGAAAGAAGCCGTGAGCTCGTCGATATCCTCGGGTCGGGCCACCAGCAGAAGACCCAGCGCGACGAGCAGGTCGCGCTCCCCCTTGAGCCCGCTGCGATCGGTGAGGAGCTTCTCGATCAGGAGACCCGCCGGGCGCGGTAGCGGCAGGCTCAGGCCCGCGACCTCGAGACGGGGCCCGGGCCGAAGGTGCGACAGCAGGCCGAACACTAGTAGCGGCAGCCGCTCGTCCTCCAGCACGTAGCTCTCCGCCGCTTCACGCAGCGAATGATCCACACCGATGAAGTTGATCTCCAACCGGTCTGGGGAGTCGGGCAGCCACACCGACGCCTCGGCCTCTGACGCCGTGTAGCCCTGGATCTCGGTCAGCGCTGCTTTGACCTGCTGATGCCGACCGACCGGCACCACAACGTCGACATCCTGCGAAACCACCAAGGTGGATGCGGCGGCGGGCTCGAGCAGGTTCGGCACTTGAGAGCCGCCGATCAGGACTTCCGGGACATCCAGAACCGGCTGCACCGCTTGAAGTGAGGCGAGAAGCCGATCGCGGAAGGTCACGCCGGCAGTATAAGGAGGAGGAGCCGCCGCAACGCGGCTGCGCTGCGCGCCGATCGTCATCCATCCCCCGTTGACTACGCCGTGACTACGTCGGCGGAGCAGCGATCTCTACGGGACGTGGTCGCGTGGAGTCGTGGATGGTGCGCCAGACCATGGCGGCGAGGATCACCGCGCCGCCCGCCAGCGCCCACGCTCCTGGGCGCTCGCCGTGGACAGCCCAAGCCCAAAGCGGCGTGAGGACCGGTTCGAACATCAGCAGCAATCCGGCTTCGAGCGCCGATACGCGTCCCATGGCGCGGGTGAGCAGCAAATAGGAGACGCCGATCTGGACGACACCGAGGAAGGCGATGAGCAGCCAGTCGACGGGCCGGCTCGGCCCTAGCGGCAGCGCCATGGGGAGGCAGGCGACGAATGCGATGGCGTTGCCGGCGACGACCGCCGCCTGGCCCAGCCCTTCGTCGCCTTCGGGCGTGCCGCGCTCCAGCCAACGCAGGCCGAGCAGGGTGACGGCCCACAGCAGGCCGGAGATCAGCGACAGCAGATTGCCGCGCACGGGGTCGGTGGCAACCGAGGTGGTCTCGACGTCGCCGAGCAGGAGCAGCGCCATGCCTCCCATGACCGCGAGCAGGAACACGAGGTCGCTCCGCCGCGGCTTCTCGTGCAGCAGCAGCGGCGAGAGCAACAGCAGGTACACGGGGAAGGTCGACTGCAGGAAGATCGCGTTGGCTGCCGTCGTCAGCTTGGTGGCGATGGCGTACGAGACGAGCGTTCCCGAGTACGCCGCGCCGACCAGCCACAGCCGCGGTTTCAGCAGCCGCCGGCGGTCGCGCAGCAGCACGAACAAGAACAGCGCCGCGGTGCCGGAGCGGAAGCCCGCCACCTGCCAGGGCCCCAAGCCGCAGGCCTTGATCGCCGTCGGACCGGTGGAGAAGAGCGCCGCCGCGGCAAGCAGCCGCAGGCGCGCGGAGAGCAGCGGATCGCGCGCCGCCGACAACTCGCGTGCCGCCTAGTGGCCCGCCGGTCCCACCGGCACCAACGTCGGCTGCGGTGCCAGCGTGTGCGGCGGCGGCACGTGGCCGGCGCTCGCCGGCAGGAAGTAGAAGAGCAGCCCGAGCAGGATGTAGACCGCCAGCAGCTGCGCGCCCTCAAGCCAGTGCGACTCGCCGTCGCTCGCCACTTGGGCGCAGATGACGACGCCGACGAGCACCGCCAACACCTCGGCGGGCGAGAAGACAAGGTCCATCGGCTGCGGCGCCACCACGTACGACAGCAGCACCAGCACCGGCGCCACGAAGAGGGCGATCTGGATGCTCGAGCCGACGGCGATCGACACCGCGAGGTCCATGCGGTTGCGGATGGCGACCAGCACCGCCGTGCTGTGCTCGGCGGCGTTGCCGATGATCGCCACCACCACGACGCCGACGAAGAGATCGGTCATCCCCAACGCGTGCGCCGCCTGCTCGACCGAGCCGACGAGGATCTCGCTCATCCACGCCACCGCCGCGGTGGCGATGGCAAGCACCGTGAGCGCCTTCTTCGCGCTCCACGCCGCATGGCCATCATCTTCGAGCTGCTCCGCTTCGCCGTGAGTGCCGGAGAAAAGCGCCACGTGGGTGCGGAGGGAGAAGAGCAGGCCGAGCCCGTAGGTGCCGAGCAGCACGAAGGCGAACCACAGGCTCAGGTTCTTCTCCGCCACCAGCACGTCGGCGCCACCGAGATAGTGGAAGCTGGCGGGGAGGATGAGCGACACGGCGGCCATGAAGAGCATCGTCGACTGCATGCGCGCCGCGGTGGCGTCGAAGCGCTGCAGGTTGCGCTTCAAGCCGCCGCCCAGGAACGAGGCGCCGAGCACCAGCAGCAGGTTGCCGAGGATCGAGCCGGTGAGCGAGGCCTTGACGACCGACAGCAGCCCCTCGCGCAGTGCGGCGAAAGCGATGATCAGCTCGGCGGCGTTGCCGAAGGTGGCGTTGAGCAGGCCGCCGACGCCTTCGCCGGTGTGCTCGGCGAGGTGCTCGGTGGCGCGCCCCATCCAGCCCGCGAGGGGGATGATCGCGGCGCACGAGGAGAGGAAGATCCACAGGTGCGCCGTTGGCGTGAGGTAGTGCAGCGCCACCGTGGTGGGCACGAAGACGAGCAGCCAGGAGAGCGAAGGTTTCATCGCGATGAGGGGATGCCTAGTCGGCGCGCGGATCTTAAGCGAAGCTCGCGACGTCGCGTGCGAAGATGAGTCTCGCCCACAGCAGTCGGTGGACATCGAGGAGATGAAGATGCGCGCACGCTGGAGCACTGGCCTGGCAATCGGATGGCTGACGGCGTCGGCGGGTGCGGGGGCACAAGCCCACCGCGCCGCCACGTCGGGCGCAACAGACCCGACTCCGGCGCAGGCGACGCGTCCCGCGGCCGGTGCGGCGGCGCATCTCGATCTCGCGGGCGCGCGCGTCGTCGACCTCTCGCACGAGTACGGCCCCGACACGCTGTTCTGGCCCGCGAACCCGCCCGAGACGTTCCAGCTCCACGCTCTCTCGCACGGGATCACGCCCGGCGGCTTCTTCTACGCCGCCAACAAGTTCTGCGGCCCCGAGCACGGCGGCACCCACATGGACGCACCGCTGCACTTCGCCGACGGCAAGTGGTCGGCGGCCGACGTGCCCGTCGAGCGGCTGGTCGCGCCGGCGGTCGTGCTCGGCGTGCGCGCGCAGGCGGCGGCCGACCGCGACTACCGCCTCCAGCCGCGGGACGTCGCGGCCTGGGAGACCACGCACGGCCGCATCCCCGCCGGCGCCATCGTGCTGCTGCGCACCGGCTGGAGCGAGCGCTGGCCCGATCGCCTCCGCTACTTCGGCAGCGCCTCGACGAGCAGCGCCGCCGACCTGCACTTTCCCTCCTACGGCGCCGACGCGGTGAAGCTGCTGCTCGAGCGCGGCGTCGCGGCGATCGGCGTCGACACCGCCAGCATCGACCACGGTCCGTCGCACGATTTCCCCGTGCACCGCCTCACCGCCGCCGCCAACGTGCCCGGCCTCGAGAACCTGGACCACCTCGACCAGCTGCCCGAAACGGGCGCGTGGCTGGTCGCGTTGCCGATGAAGATCGCTGGCGGCACCGGCGGCCCGCTGCGCGCCGTCGCGCTGCTGCCGCCGTGATCACCCGTCGCCGTGCCATCGGCTGCGCGGTGATGGCCGCCGCGCTCGTCGTGGGAGCCCTGTGGATGATGGACAGCGTCGTACGCCAGATGCTCTACCCGGCACCGCCCGTGCGCGTGCCGTCGCCTCCACCCGCACCGCTCGTCGAGGTGGCCCTCGAAGCCGGCGGCCGCGCCGTCTCGGCGTGGTACCTGCCGGCGCCAGAGCCAACTCGCGGCGGCCCCCTCGCGCCCATCGTGCTGATGCTCCACGGCAACGGCGAGAACCTCGAGACCATGCGTCAAGCCGGCCTCTTCACCGACCTCGGTCGCAACGGCGCCGCCGTGCTCGCCATCGACTACCCCGGCTACGGCCGCAGCCCCGGCACCCCATCCGAAGCCGCAAACCTCGCCGCCGCCGAGGCCGCCTGGAATTGGATGCTCCAGCACCGCAACGGCCGCCCGCCCATCATCGCCGGCTGGTCCCTCGGCGCCGCCGTCGCCGCCCAGCTCGCCGCCAAGCGCCGCGACGACGCCGTGGGCGTCATGCTCCTCTCCGCCTGGGACCGCCTAGACGCCGTCGCCCGCCTCCACTTCCCCAGCTGGATGGTCAGCGTGCTTCTCTCCGAACGCTACGACTCCGCCGCCGCCGCCGCCCACATCGCCGCCCCCGCCCTCCTCATCCACGGCGACCGCGACGACATCATCCCCATCGATCTAGGACGCCACCTCTTCGCCGCCCTTCCCGGCCCCAAGCAATGGGTCGAAGTCCAAGGCGCCGGCCACAACGACCTCCTAGCTCGCCCCGAAGCCTGGCAAGCAATCCACGCCTTCCTCGACGCCCGCAGCGAACGCCCAGGCGGCTGAGCCCGCGCGCTTCTCCATCTGACGCCCAGGCCTTAGTTGCCACAAGCCGGGCCGGGAGAGCCGCCGGGCGGAGCGGGCGCCCGGACCGAGGGCTCCCACTCGCGCGCAGCGTCTTCGCGAGCACGAGTGGGAAACGGGCCGAGGCGGGGACCCGCGCAGCCCGGCGGCTCTTCCGGCCCTTCACGCGCTGATCGATCTCGCGACCCGACCGCGCGTCGCTGTTGGCGGGCGATACCGCCCGCCACCTTCGCCGGCGGACCGCCGGCAATCGGGAGGAGTCATGAGACCTCGCAGGCCGCACTCCGCGTTCCGCGCCGGGATCCTCGTCGCTGTTGCCGTCTCCGCAGTCGCCTTGCCCTTCGCCGCCGCCCAAGCCCAAGAAATCGTCACCACCATCACCAACGAGCAACTAGTCGCCGCGACCGGCGACTACCCCTCCGTCGCGCTCGACAGCCGAGGCCGCGGCGTCGTCGCCTGGCGCGACGGCGCGGCCGTTGCGGGACCGGTGATCTCCATCCGCGCCCGCCAGTTCAACGGCACCACCTTCGGCGCCCCCTTCCAGGTGGGCTTCCCCAAGCCCGGCATCGCCGCCGAAGACCCGCGCGTGGCCATGGACGCCCGTGGCAACTTCATCGTCGTCTGGTCCGAAGGCGAAGTCCACGGCCAGCTCTTCCGCGCCGACGGCCGCGACCGCGGCATCTTCATCCTCAGCCCCGGCGGCGTCGGCGCGTTTCACCCCGAAGTGGCGATGGCCGGCGACGGCCGCTTCGCCGTCGCCTACGAGCAGTCGACCTCCGACCCCACGCGCTCCGTCCGCCTCGCCACCTTCAACCCCCGCGGCACCCGCTTCGGCAAGCCGGTGACGATGAACGCCATCGGCACCATGGCCAACACCCTCGGCGCCGTCAGCGCCAGCGCCAACAGCGTCGCCGTCGGCTGGACCGAGTTCACCCCCTGCCCCTCCAACCCCATCGACCCGGTGAGCGCCGTCGCCACCTTCAACTGGTCGCTGCGGCCGTTGGGCGCCACCGACCGCCTCGCCAACGACAACCCCTGCGTCGACGGCCCGCAGGTGCTCGCCATGCCCAACAGCGACCTCGGCCCGCTCGGCATCTTCGTCGGCCGCCGCTACTCCATCCAGCGCTTCTCCAACGCCGACGGCACGCGCGTCGGCCCGCGCACCAACGTCGCCGACCTCCCCTCCTGCGCCGGCTCCACCTGCGACCGCGTCCTGGCCGTCGCCGGCGACCGCCGCGGCCGCTTCGTCTTCATCTGGGAGCGCTTCGAGAACAACGCCTACAGCCTCTACGGCGAGCTCTACGGCCGCGAAGGCGCCAAGCGCGTCGAGCGCTTCGCCATCAGCTCCTACGATTCGACCGAAGGCGAGCAACCCGCCGCCGCCTTCACCAGCGACGGCACCCTGGTCGTCACCTGGTACCGCGCCGCCGAGGGCGTGCTGATGCGCAGCTTCAAGATCGAGTAACCCCCCACCCAATCGGCGTAAGGTCAGCTCCTCATCCCGTGTAGCGCGATGCGGTAGGGGCGGGAGCGGGGGATGCGCGGAGCGGGCGCCCGGACCGAGGGCTCCCGCTCGCGCGCAGCGTCTTCGCGAGCACGAGTGGGAAACGGGCCGAGGCGGGGACCCGCGCAGCGCAGCCCCCGCTCCGGCCCCGTACCACGAGCGCTCTCTTAGCCGGGCGTATGATCATCTTGCACCATGAGACTCCTAAAAGTCGCAGCCGGCGCCCTCAACCAGACGCCCCTAGCCTGGGACGCCAACCGCGACAACATCCTCGCCGCCATCGCCGAAGCCCGCGCCCAGAACGTCGGCGTCCTCTGCCTCCCCGAGCTCTGCATCACCGGCTACGGCTGCGAGGACGCCTTCCTCTCCCCGGCGGTCGCCGACACCGCCTGGGAAGTTCTCCACGAGATCGTGCCGGCAACGCGCGGCATCGTCGTCGCCGTCGGCCTGCCGCTCCTCTTCCGCAACGCCCTCTTCAACTGCGCCGCGCTCCTCGCCGACGGCCGCATCCTCGGCTTCGTCGCCAAGCAGAACCTCCCCGGCGACGGCCTCCACTACGAGCCGCGCTGGTTCAAGGCCTGGCCGCGCGGCGTCTCCGCCGAGCTCGAGCGCGGCGAGCACCGCTGGCCGCTCGGCGACCTCGTCTTCGACATCGGCGGCGTCGGCATCGGCTTCGAGATCTGCGAGGACGCCTGGGTGGGCACGCGGCCCGGCGCGATGCTGGCGCGCAAGGGCATCGACCTGCTGCTCAACCCCTCGGCGAGCCACTTCGCTTTCGGCAAGCGCGAGGTGCGCGAGCGCTTCGTCATCGAAGGCTCGCGCGCCTTCGGCGTCAGCTACGTCTACACCAACCTGCTCGGCAACGAGGCGGGCCGTGCAATCTACGACGGCGGCGGCCTGGTGGCGACTGCCGGCCGCCTCGTCGCCAATGGCCCGCGGCTCACCTTCGGCGACCGCCAGCTCACCTCCGCGGTCATCGACCTCGACTTCACCCGCATGAACCAGGCGCGGCTGTGGAGCTTCTCGCCCGAGCTCGAGGAGCGCCCCGGCGGCCGCGTGCGCGCCGCGTTCCGCTTCCCGCCGGCGGAGGCGGAGGAGGCCGGCGCGCAGCTCGCGGCGTGGGAGCACTCGGAGCACCTCAAGGAAGAGGAGCTCACCCGCGCCATCGCGCTCGGCCTCTTCGACTACCTGCGCAAGAGCGGCGCGCGCAGCTTCGTGGTGTCGCTCTCCGGCGGCGCCGACTCGACGGCGGTGTCCTGCCTGGTGGCGCTGACCGTCGAGCTCGGCTGGGACGAGCTGGGCCGCGAGGGTTTCCTCGACCGCATCGGCCGCGGCGCCCTCGACGCCAACACGCCGCGCGAGGCCGCGCGCGAGCTGCTCACCTGCGTCTACCAGTCGACGCGCAACAGCTCCGCCGCCAGCCGCGAGGCGGCGCAGGTGGTGGCCGAGGCGCTGGGCGCCCGCTTCTACGCCCTCGACGTCGACGGCCAGGTCGACGCCTACACCCGTCTGGTCGAGGACGCCGCCGGCCGCGCCCTCGACTGGGAGCGTGACGACCTGGCGCTGCAGAACATCCAGGCGCGAGTGCGCGCGCCGGCGGTGTGGATGCTCGCCAACCTCCAGCACGGCCTGCTGCTCGCCACCAGCGACCGCTCCGAGGCGGCGGTGGGCTACGCCACCATGGACGGCGACACCGCGGGCGGCCTGGCGCCGATCGCCGGCGTCGACAAGCCCTTCCTGCGCCGCTGGCTGCGCTGGTTGGAGACCGCGGGGCCGACCGGCTTGCATGCGATCCCCGCGCTCGCCGCCGTCACCGCGCAGGACCCCACGCCCGAGCTGCGCCCGCCCGGCGCGCGGCAGACCGCCGAGGCCGACTTGATGCCGTACGAGGTGCTCGACGCCATCGAGCAGCTCGCCATCGGCGACAAGAAGTCGCCGCTCGAGGTCTACCGCCTGCTCGCGCCGCGCTTCGAGCAGCACCCGCCGGCGCAGGTGGCGGTCTGGGTGGAGCGCTTCTTCCGCCTCTTCGCGCGCAACCAGTGGAAGCGCGAGCGCTACGCGCCGTCGTTCCACGTCGACGACCTCAACCTCGACCCCAAGACCTGGTTCCGCTTCCCGATCCTCTCGGGCGGCTACGAGCGCGAGCTCGAGGGCCTGCGGCGGGCGGTGGAGCAGGAGCAGGCTGTGCGCGCCGAGGTCGAGCCGCAATAGCCGATCCCCGCGTTTCCCGGGCGACGCGGCAAGCGTGGCGAAGGGCATCACTTTCGTGTTCTAGTTGGCACGTCCACTGACATCTGGAACGCCTGAACAGAAGGGGGAGACCATGAGATCTCTGGTGAGACTGACTGTCGGTGCGATCGTCGTCGCAACCATCTCCAGCCACGCAGCGGCTCAGCAAGCCCAGCAGCAGCCCACGCGGATGAGCTGGGAGACGTTCATTCAGAGTCCCGCGCGGGTGCAGAGCCTGCGCAACGCCGTCGCGGTGATGCGCTCGCGCAACAGCGCGGATCGCACCAGCGCGCTCTACCGCACGAGCTGGGAGTACTGGGCCTCGATGCACGGCTACTTCGGTCCCACCTCCCCGTTCGGCACCGTCGAGTTCGGACGGCAGCGCTACGTGAACAGCGGCGGCGATCCGTTCCTCTTCCCGCTGTTCAACGGCATCACCAACATGACTCCACCCGACTCGGTCGCGCAGCAGGTATGGGCGCAGTGCCAGCACGGGACGCCGTGGTTCTTCGCCTGGCACCGGATCTATCTCTATTACTTCGAGCAGGTGCTCCAGGCCGCAGCCAACGATCCCGACCTGCGCCTTCCGTACTGGGACTACACGGACCCCGCCCAGGTAGCGATGCCGGCACCGTACAGCGACAGCACGTACGACGACGCGCTCGGGCACCTCGTCCTCAATCCGCTCTTCGAGCCGCGCCGCGTTCCGGGATGGAACCCGCCCGGCGGCGTCACGCTCGATCCCAAGCTCACCAACATCGACGATGCGTTGAAGCTCAAGCCCTACTTCGGCGACCCCGGTGTGGGGTTCCAAAGCACGATCGAGCGCGGTGTGCACGGCACCGTGCACTGCTCGGTCGTCGACTGTCCGGCGACCGACATGGGGGCGGTCGGCTACTCGGCGAACGACCCCATCTTCTGGGCCCACCACGCGAACATCGACCGCATGTGGGACTGCTGGACGAGCCTCGGCAACAAGAACCCGACCGACGACAGCAACTGGATGAACAAGTCCTTCTCGTTCGTCAATGCCAAGGGCGAGCTGGTCACCAACAAGGTCTCCGATCTCTTCGACGGCACCATCAAGCTCGGCTACGTCTACCAGCAGGCGAGCAATTGCTCACGCGCTGCGGCGCCGACGCCGCCCCTTGCCGCGCCGTCGGCGGCACCGATGTCGGATGCAGCGATGCAGAGCGCGCGGGCCAAGCTGGCCAAGCCGGCGGTCCTCGGCGAGGTGAAAGGGCACGTGATCAACGCCGCGGTGTCACGCATGCGGCTCCCGATCGCGGGCGGATCCTCGATGGCACCGCTGCGTGCCCTCGCCATGCGCGGCAACGCCGCGCTGCCGGTGAAGACGGAGCTCGTGCTGCGCAACATTCAGTTCACCAACCATCCCGGCAAGCAGTTCAACGTCATCCTCGAGCGTCGCGACGATCCGACGAAGCGGGTGTACGTCGGCACGCTGAGCTTCTTCGAATCGGGGATGCCCGGGCACGAGCACGACGAAGCGACGATCAACCGCACCTTCGACGTCACCGATGAGCTGCGCCAGCTCGCCGCTGCCTCTGATCTCAAAGAGGTCAACGTGGTGTTCGAGGTGACGACGGGACGCATCGCCCCGGGAGAGGATGAAATGTCGTTCGATCCGCAGGACACCAAACTGACCGTCGGCGAGATCGACTTGGTCGTGGAGGCTGCGGACCAGTAGGCCAGATGCGTGCTGCGGCGGGCGCGAGGCGTCCGCCGCGCCGTTCGGTTGGGAGGAGCAGCAGCACTAGCGCTGCTGAGGCTAACCGGAGACGGGCGCGGTCGCCCTTTGCAGCAAGCGCGTGAGCAACATCTCGGCGGCGCGGCGGACGTTCGCGAGGTCGAGGCGCGGCTCCCAGGTTTGCTGAAGCACGATGCCCTGGAAGACGGCAGCGAGCAGCCGAGCCAGCGCTTCGACGTCGACGTCGGCCGGCAGGCGACCTTCGTGCTGCGCGCGCGCGAGCAG
>DATNCU010000430.1:0-2958 GCA_035607145.1 Thermoanaerobaculia bacterium | reverse complement strand
CAGCCGCGGCGCGGCCTGCAGCATCGGATTGGATTCGAAGGCTTCGCGCAGGCGGTAGTTCGGGATGCGGCTGGCCAGGTGGTGGATGTGGTGGTAGCCGATGTTGCCGGTGAACCAGTGCATCACGCGCGGCATGTCGAGGAACGAGCTGCCCTCGATGCCGGCGCGGTGGAAGTCCCACTCGGGGTGCAGCTCCCAGTAGGTGTCCTCGAACTGGTGCTGGACGTAGAACAGCCAGACGCCGAAGGACAAGCTCGCCATCAGGATCGGCAACTGGACGGCGAGGAACGGCCGGATGCCGATCGTCGCCCACGCCACGACGAGCACCGCCGCGAGCGCGACGTTGGTCCACAGCACGCTCGCCCACTCCTTCTTCCACTCGCGCGGCGCGTCGAGCGGCAGCCGGTGCTTGAGCACGAACTGGTAGAACGGCCCCAGCACCAGCAGCACCAACATGCTGCGGTAGAGGCGGTAGCGCAGCCGCCCGAACCGCGACAGCGCCAGGTACTCGGCGACGGTGAGGGTGTCGATGTCGCCCAGCTCGCGGCGGTCGAGGTCGCCGGAGCTCGCGTGGTGCATGGCGTGGGTGCGGCGCCAGTACATGTACGGCGTCAACATCAGCACGCCGATCGCGGAGCCGACGGCGTGGTTGGCGCGCGGTGAGCGGAAGAACGAGCCGTGCCCGCAGTCGTGCTGGATGATGAACAGCCGTGTCATCAGCCCGGCAAGCGGTATCGCCAGCAGGCAGGTGAGCCACCAGCCCACTTCCAGGCTGCGCAGCGCCAGGTACCAGCCGCCGGCGAACAGCAGGCCGGTGGTGACGAGCTGGAAGAGCGACTTGCGGAGGTGGGGAGTCTTGTAGGGAGCGAGGATCTCGTTCCAGCGCGCGGCGCTGGGTGAGGTGGGAGGCAAGGCCATCGTCGGCCCGTGGGCCGTGGTGTTCGCGGGCATCGTCGTCTCCTGAAGGCAGCCGAGTGGGTCGTCGTGTCGAGGCGAGGCTGCGCTCGGGACGCGCATGCATAGTGTCGGCCGGAAGTGGCCGGAGGGCGTCACTCCTCGGTCAGCGTGTGGTCACGGAATTGTCACCGGCGGCGGGGAGTAGTCTCCAGCGATGGCGAGCGAAGCGACCAACGACACGGCGCCGGCAGCGATGCCTCCGGTGCGCAACCGGCTGCTCTATGCCTGGTCGGTGACGGCACGCGTGCTGCTCTCCTACCTCGCGGTGCAGGCTGCGGGATGGGTGCGCGGCGCCGCCTGGCGCGAGGAGGCGCTGTCGCGCTGCCACCAGCGCAGCGCGCGGCGTGTGGCTCGGGCGTTGGTGCGGCTGCAGGGGCTGTTCGTCAAGGTCGGGCAGCTGCTCAGCATGCTCACCAGCTTCCTGCCCGAGGAGTTCCGCCAGGGCCTCGAAGCCCTGCAGGACCGCGTGCCGCCGCGGCCTCTCGCCGAAGTGACGACGCGATTGCGAGAGGAGCTGGGCGCACCGGTCGAGGAGATCTTCGTCTTCGAGCCGCAACCGATCGCCAGCGCCTCGCTGGCGCAGGTACACGCGGCGCAGCTCGCGGACGGGCGGCGCGTGGCGGTCAAGGTGCAGCACCTCGGCATCGAAGAGCTGGCACGGCAGGACCTGCGCACCATCGGCCGCATCCTGCGCGTCGTCGGCTTCTTCGTACGCGTGCGCGGGCTGCCGTCGGTGCACGGCGACTTGCGGGCGATGATCGAGGAGGAGCTCGACTTCGCGCGCGAGGCGCGCAACCTCGAGGGCATCGCCGCCGCCTTCGCCGGCGACCCGACCACCGCCTTCCCCACCGTCGTCGCCGAGCGCTCGACGGCGCGCGTGCTCACCACCACCTTCGTCGACGGCATCAAGGTGTCGCGCCGCGCCGAGCTGGTCGCCGCCGGCTTCGACCTCGAGCGCGTCGCCGCCACCATTCTGGGCGCCTACTGCCGGATGATCTTCGAGCACGGCGTCTTCCACGCCGACCCCCATCCCGGCAACCTCTTCGTGCGCGCCGACGGCTCCATCGCCTTCGTCGACTTCGGCGCCGTCGGCCGCCTCTCCCCCGCCATGCGCGAGGGCATCCCCGAGCTGCTCGAGGCGGTGCTCGGCCGCGACCCGGCGCGCATCCTCGGCGCCATGCGGCGCATGGGCTTCGTCTCCCGCGAGGGCGACGAGCGCACCGCCGAGAAGGTGGTGGGCTACCTGCACCGGCGGTTCCTCGAACAGCTCACCATCGAGTCGTGGAGCTTCCAGGACATCCGCGTCGACGCGCGCATGAAGCTCGAGACGATGGCCGACCTGCGGCGGCTCGACGTCTCGCTGCGCGACCTGATGGAGCTCTTCGAGGTGCCGCGCGACTGGGTGGTGCTCGAGCGCACGCTGCTGCTGCTCGTCGGCCTGTGCGCGCACCTGGCGCCGCAGATGAACCCGATGAGCACTGTGCGGCCCTACCTCGAGAAGTTGGTGCTCGGCCGCGACAAGGACTGGCCGGCGCTGATCGGAAGGGCGGTCAAGGACCTGCTGCTCTCGGCGATCGCGCTGCCCGGCGACCTGCGGCGCGTGCTCGGCAGGATCGAGCGCGGCGAGCTCGCGGTGCGCGTGGCCGGAGTGCGCGAGGGCATCGACCGGCTCTACGCCGCGGCACACCAGCTGCTGTGGGGAGGGCTCGCCACGGCAGGCGTCGCGATCGCGTACGTGTCGCACGCGCGCGGCGAAGTGGAGGTGTCGCACTTTGCCGGCGGCGCGGCCGCGGTGGCCGGAGCCCTGCTACTGATCTCGCTCTGGCGAGCGCGGCGAAAGCGGCACTAAGGGTCGAGCGGTTTCAGCGCCGGCCGAGTCGAGGCGAGGCGAGCATTCGGTCCAGCGCCAGCAAAGCGGTGGTAACGAGTAGGTAGAGCGGGAGAAACCCTGCCAGCAGGAGGCGCGGCCGCGCACCGTGCAGAATGCGAAGAGGACCGCTC
>DATNCU010000393.1:0-8890 GCA_035607145.1 Thermoanaerobaculia bacterium | reverse complement strand
TCGGCACGCGACAACTGGATCGTGGCGCTGCTCACCCTCGGCGAGGGCTACCACAGCTTCCACCACCGCTTCCCCGGCGACTACCGCAACGGCATCCGCTGGTACCAGTGGGACCCGGCGAAGTGGTTCATCGCCGTGCTGCGGACGGTGGGGCTGGCGGAGAAACTCAAGGTCACCCCCGAGGACCGCATCGAGTCGGCGCGCATGACGGCCGCGATGGCGGAGATGCAGTCGCGGCTCGACAGCGCGCCGCACGGTCTCGCCGCCGAGGTGGGGGAGCGGCTGCAAGCGGCGCGCACGGCGTTGGCACGGGCGCTGGAGCTGCGGCGGCGCGAGCTGCGTGCGCGGACCGCCGGGGCGCGGCGGCGGGTGCGGGCCATGCGCCTGCTGGCGCGGCGCGAGCTTCGCGAGGCGCGGCGGCACTGGCGCGACGCGGTGCGGCTGCTGGCCGCGGCGCCGCAGCCGGCCTGAGCGGCTGAGCAGCGCGGCGGCTTAAGCTGCGAGCGATGGCGGAGGGCGAGGGCTCGGCGGCTGCGCTCGCTGCGGACGTGCTCGTGGGCAAGCCGGCGCCGCTCGGGGCGTCGATCACCGCGCACGGCGTCAACTTCGCGCTGCGGGCGCCGACCGCGACCGCGGTGTGGCTGGTGTTGTGGCCGAACGGGCGGCGCGGAGCGCGACACGACTTGGCGCTGGCGCCGGCGCGGCACCGCAGCGGCGCGGTGTGGCACGTCGAAGTCGAGGGCGTCGCGGCGCCGCTCGAGTGGGCGTGGCGCATCGATCGACCGGTGGCGGCCGCGGGCGCGCCACCTGATCCTTCGCGGCTGCTGCTCGATCCCTATGCGCGCGCGGTGACGGGTGCCGAGCTTTGGGGTGAACCGCCGGCGGAGCGTCGCTCGTTCCTCGGCGTCGCGCGCACGGCGGCGGCCGGCGAGCCGCCTCGATTCGCATCGACCGAGCGCGTCATCTACGAGGTGTGCCTGCGCGGCTTCACCGCCCACGGCAGCAGCGGCGTGGCGCATCCCGGCACCTTCCGCGGCCTGCGCGAGAAGGTGCCGTATCTCGTGGAGCTCGGAGTCACCACCGTCGAGCTGCTGCCGATCGCCGAGTGGGACGAGCTCGAGCCGCGCGGGAAGAACCCGCTGACCGGCGAGTCTCTGCGCAACCTCTGGGGCTACAGCCCGATCGCTTTCTCGGCGCCCAAAGCGGGCCTCGCGGCGGACCCTTCGCCGGGCGCCGCCACCACCGAGCTGCGCGACCTCGTCGCGGCGCTGCACGCGGCGGGCATCGAGGTGCTGCTCGACGTCGTCTTCAACCACACCGGGGAGCGCGACGGCCTCGCCGCCGACCCGGTGTTCTCACTCGGCGGCATCGACCCGGCGGGCTCCTACCTCCTCGACGCCAGCCGCGGCCGCTATCGCGACGTCACCGGTTGCGGCAACACCGTCGCCGCCAACGAGCCGGCGATGGTGGAGCTCATCGTCGACGCGCTGCGCTGGTGGGTGGCCGCAGTGGGCGTCGACGGCTTTCGCTTCGACCTCGCGGCGGCGCTGGTGCGCGGCGCGGACGGCGAGCCGCTCGCCGACCCGCCGCTGCTGCGCAGCATCGCCGAGGAGCCGCTGCTCGCCGACCGCGTGCTGATCGCCGAAGCGTGGGACGCCGGCGGTCTCTACCTGGTCGGCGCCTTCGCGCGCCACGCGCGGCGCGCTAAAGGTCTCGGCTGGGCAGAGTGGAACGACAAGTTCCGCGACGACGTGCGCCGCTTCGTGCGTGGCGAGGCGGGGATGACGCGAGCGCTGGCGACGCGGCTCGCCGGCAGCCCCGACCTCTTCGCCGGCTGCCCGCTCGGCCCCGGGCACTCGATCAACTACGTCGCCTGCCACGATGGCTTCACGCTCGCCGACCTCGTCGCCTACGAGCGCAAGCACAACCAGGCCAACGGCGAGGGCAACCGCGACGGCAGCGACTGGAACGCCTCGTGGAACTGCGGCGTCGAGGGGCCGACCGACGACCCCGCGGTGCTGGCGCTGCGGCGCCGTCAGGTCCGCAACCTGCTCACCCTGCTGTTCGTGTCGCGCGGAGTGCCGATGCTCCTCGCCGGCGACGAGCGTGGCCGCACGCAGGGCGGCAACAACAACGCTTGGTGCCAGGACAACGAGGTCGGATGGATCGACTGGTCGCGCGGTGACGAGGGCCTGCTGCGCTTCACGCGCGGGCTGATCGCCTTCCGGCGAGCGCATCAGGTTCTTCAGCGGGGCGCGTTCCTGAGCGACCTGGGCGGCCACTCCGGACGCCCGCGCTCGCGAGGAGTGGAGGTGACCTGGCACGGCGCGCGGCTCGGCGCGCCGGACTGGGGCGCAGAGTCGCGAACGCTGGCCATGCAGCTCGCCGGCGCGGATGCGTCCGCGCCTGACGACGACCTCTACCTAGCCGCGAATGCCTCTCGCGAGGAAGTGACGTTCGAGCTGCCGACGCCACCGCGGGGCACGCGCTGGCTGCGCGTGGTGGCGACCTGGGAAGCGCCGCCGCGCGATCTGCTGTTGCCGGGTGAAGAGGAGGCGATCGTCGGACCCAGCGTGACGCTGCCCGGGCATTCGTGCCTGCTGTTGCGCAGCGGCAGCGAGTGACCGCGATGTCGAGATTGCTTCGTCGCTGCGCTCCTCGCAATGACGAAACAATCGCGAGCGCATGGAAAGCGATCTCGATGCCTAGTCGTCGACGAGAGTCGCTTCGCCGTCGCCCGCGCTGACCGTCGCGGCGAAGAGGAACGCGTCGGTGGCGTCGGGCAGCCGCACCTCACGCGTGCCCGGAGGCAGCGCGACCCGCGCGACGAAGAGCGAGAGCGGCGTGTAGGCGACGTCGCGCCCGTGCCGGTCGTGGGCGTGGTCGACCGTCCAGGCCACGGTTGCCTGGCGATGGAAGCCGCGGCGCACGCTCCAGAGCGCCAGCGGTCCGATGCCGAAACCGGCGCCTTCGTCCTCGCGGACGAGCGGCGCGACCGCGGAGGGCACGTCGAGAGATGCCTCGAGGCCGGCGGCTGCATCGACCACGAGCCGAGCGTGCACTTGGGCGTCGCACGCCGCGACGAGCAGCCACAAACGTTGCCACTCGCCTGCGGGCAGCCGCAGCTGCTGTTCGCGGCAGAGCACCGCCTGCGCTCTGTCGGCGCCCGCCGCCAACGTGAAAGTCGTACCTTCGACTTCGATCCGCGCCGGCCACAACTCGGCGGGGAAGCAGAGGCCGCGGCGGCCGAGACCGTGCGCAGACGGTTCGCCGTTGCGAGTCACCACCGCGCGCTCAAACGGCAGCTCCACGGATGCGAAGCGGGGCCGCGGCGACGCTTCTCGCGGCGGCGCCAGACGCACCGCGTGAGTCGCCGGCCGGAACGCTCGCCGCTCGACATCCAGCCTTCGATGCGCAGCATCGGAACCCGCTTCAGCGCCGTCAGCGCGGACGCCGGCGACGGCTCTCGACGGTGCCGCTTCTACCGAGCCTTGCGAAAGCGGGTCCTCGCACCCGTCGAGCTCGCGACGGCCCTCGATCGGCGCGGCGAAAGTGATGCGCGCGCGGCCGCCGCGGCCGCAGGAGTCGAGGAGCCGCACCACCCACTCGCCGCCGTCCTCGTGCTCCTTGAGCGCCGCGAGCTCGCCGCCGGCGACTTCGAGGAAGCTCCACGAGCGGCCGCGCGGTCCCTTCGACGGCTCGACGACGAAGGCCAGCGGCCGGTGCCGCGCCAGCTCGGCGAGCGCGGGCACGTCGCCTTTTCGCCAGTCGCCGCGGTGACCGGCCAGGCGCACATGCCAGTGATGATCGCCGAGGTCCTGCAAGCCCTGGTGCCGGAAGCGGCGGCCCACCGACGGCGTCCGCACCAGCGTGCGCCGCAGGACGTGCTTGGCCGGGTGGTCCCAACCACCGGCGCGGTCGGTGAGCATCGCCACTCCCCAGGCGCCGCTCTCGTCCGTGAGGTCGGCCCACGACTGCGCCGGCACTTCGTAGAGGCTCGCGCTCGCGGGCGGCCGCGGCACGCCGGCGACGCCGGTGTCGTACACCGCGTCGCGGGCGCTCGCCGCCGCGCTGAGGTCGAGCTTGAGGAGGCGGCCGCGGTGCCGCCAACGGCAGTCGATCGTCAGCTCGACCGGGGCTTCACCGGTGGCGGCGAGACGCCAGGTCTCGACGAAGGTGGAGCGGCCGAGACGGCGCCGCACCTCGAGCGCCACGGCCGCCGGGCCCGATGGCAGCGCGCGGATCTCGGCCCGGCCGCCGAGCGTCGCCACCGGTCCGCGCTCGAGGTCTTCCCAGCGCACTTCCCACGCGGGGAAGCGGTACGAACGGTCGGCGAACAGCGAGAGCCGCAGCGGCGCCGCCAACAGCTCGCGGCCGAGGGCGCGGTCGTGCAGGCTCGACAGGTTGCCGTTGCCGTCGAGCAGCAGCTGGTAGCGGCCGCTCTCGAGCCCACGCGGCAGCGCGCGCAGCTCGGCGTCGGCGACCACCGCGGCGGCGGCCTCCTGCTCGCGCACGTCGAAGACGGCGAAGCCCAGCGGCGGCAGCTCGGCGAGGAAGCGAACGACCACCGTGCGCTCGGCGCCGGCGGCGCGCGTCTCGAAGGGCACGAGCCGACCGCTCTCGGCGGCGGCGCCCTCCTCGAGCTGGGCCGGCACCGCTTCGCCGTCGGGGCCGATCACCACCACGTTCGTCCCGCGACGCCACGGCACTCTCGCCGCGACGAGCTCGCGCCGCCGACGCGGCACCGGGTTGAAGACGACGAGCGGCACGCCCTCGGCGCGCGTGTCGAGCCCGCGCGCCACCGCCGCGACGGCGCCGCGCAGCACGCTCGCGAACGTGCTCGCCGCGAGCGCTTCGTCGTGCCAGGAGATGCGGTAGGCGGCGGGGATGCTGGTGCCGGTCAGGTCGTCGTGGAACTGATGCCAGAGGAAGCGCTCCCACGCTTCGCGCAGCCGCGCCGCCGGATAGTCCATGCCGCCGAGCCAGGCGGCAGCCGCGGCGGCGCGCTCGGCGGCGGCGGCGAGCCGCTCGTTCTTCGCGTTCCACCGCTTCATCCCCTGCTGCGAGGTGTAGCAGCCGGTGCCGTGCCGGCGCAGCAGCAGCTCACCGCGCCAGGTGGGGAGGTGCTCGCAGGACGGCTCCCTGGCGAGCCGGCGGAGGGTTTCGTCGGAGCTCGACGCCTCGGTGACGATCGGGCCGTCCGCGGCGACCGCGCGCTGCAGCGTCTCGAGCGACTTCTGCGGTGGCGCGCCGCCGCGGTCGCCGATGCCGAAGAAACGCACGGCGACGCCCTTGCCGAGCAACGCCTGGTGGCGGCGCAGCTGCTCGCGGATTTCGGGGTCCTGCGCCGGTGGGACGTTGAGCGGCTCGCCGTAGCCGCCCGGGTCGAGGGCGGCGAGGAGCCGCGAGCCGTCCATCCCTTCCCACCAGCCGAGCGGGAAGGGCACGCCGAACGCCACGCGCACGTCCTCGAAACGCCGCAGCTTCGAGGTGGCGAAGCCGACGAGCCCGCAGTGCGCGGCGATCACCGGCACCTGCGCGCCGAAGCCGAAGCAGTCGGGCAGGAAGAGGTCGCGCGGGTCGCGCCCGAGGTGCGCGCGGAACCAGCGGCGGCCGTACAGAACGTGGCGCACCAGCGACTCGGGCGACGGCAGGTTGACGTCCATCGCGTCCCACGTGGCGCCGGCGACGCACCAGCGTCCGGCTTCGACCCAGCGGCGCAGCTCTGCGAACGCCTCCGAGTGGTGCTCGGAGAGGAGGCGGTAGCGGAAGGCGCCGTCGAAGTTGACGCGATAGGCGGGGTAGCTCTCGAACGCGGCGGCGTTCTCGCGCACCGTGCGCGGCAGCAGCGTCGCGGCGGTCTCCCGCACCGTCCACCGCCACTGCGTGTCGAGGTGAGAGATGGGGAGCAGGTAGACGGTGCCGGCGAGCGGTGGCGCCGCGGGCTCGCTCGCGACTCCGGCCGCTTCGCCGGCCCGGACGTCGAGCTCGTCGCCTTCGGCCGTCGCCCCGCTGGTGGCTGCGTGGCCCGGTGCTCGACGCCGGCGCCGCGGCTCCGCGGGAGGCGCCGGCCGCCAGATCCACCTCTCCCACCAGCGACGCAGCCTCTCCTGCCAGTCCGGACGCGGGGACTGCGGATCGGCGGCAGGCTCCTCCATGCGCCGCGCGATCCTACTCGCGCTCTTCCTTCATGCGCCGCAGCTGCCGGCGCTCGCGCTTGTCGGGCGCCTTCGTCGGCGGCCGGAACCCGGCGGCGCGCATCAGCCGCTTGAGCTCGAGCTCCTCCGGCGACGGCTGCGGGGTGCGGTCCTCGTAGAGCTTCCGCGCCTCTGGCTTGGGCAGGTGGTGCTCGGCGACGCCCTGCACGACGACAATCTGCTTGTACCCGGTGCGCGAGATGCGCAGCTCGTCGCCCGGGCGCACCAGCCGGTGCGGCTTGCCGGGCTGTCCGTTTACGTCCACCTTCCCCGCCTTGCACGCCGTCGTCGCCTGCGAGCGCGTCTTGAAGAGGCACGCGACGTCGAGCCAAATGTCGAGCCGCACGCCGTCTAGAGGTGATGTTGCAGGAGCCGGGTCAGCCACAACGCGATCGTAACTGCTGCGTGGACGCCCTGATCGCTGCCGCTTCGGCGGCGGCGACTCCGCGCCCGCATCGTGAGCGGGATGCGAAGGCGTCAGCTTTGCAGGCGTGACGAGCTATGGCGTGCGCTCTCTTCGCCCCGCGGGTAGTGCTCGCGACCGCAGCATTGACCTTGGCCCTGCCGCTCGCGGGATGTCGGCACGAGACGATGTCGTCCTCCCACAATCCAAACCCGTCCCTGCCGTCCGCGGCCGAAAACCCATCGCCGACGTCATTCCCGACACCAGCGTCGCCTTCTCTCAACGAGGCCGCGCCAACTCCAACCACACCGCTAGACGAGACGGGCCCCGCAGCGGCGGTGGCGGTCCTCCGCGCCTACTACGACGCGATCGCCGCTCGCCGCTACGAGGAGGCCTATCGACTGTGGTCCGATGCCGGCCGCGCGAGCGGGCAGACGCTCGAGCAATTTCGCGACGGCTACGCCGAGACAGCCCAGGTCGAGGCGACCATCGATCCGCCCGGGCTTGTCGAGGGCGCCATGGGATCGCGCTTCGTCGACGTGCCGGTCACCGTGCGCGCCCGCACGCGGCGCGGCGAGTCGCAGTGCTTCACCGGCAGCTACACGCTGCGCCGGTCGGAGGTGGACGGCGCCGGCGAGGAGCAGCGGCGCTGGCGAATCTACAACGCCTCGATGCGCAACTGCTCGGCGGCCCCTTCGCCGACGACGTGACCGAGCTGCGCTGGCGCGCCACCCGGTGCGTTAGGCTCGCGCCTCCATGACCGAGACAGCGCAGACGACGAGTGCCGCCGAGGCCCCGCCGCCGGCCGCCAAGCTGCCGCGACAGGTCCCCTACATCATCGGCAACGAGGCGTGCGAGCGCTTCAGCTTCTACGGGATGCGCAACATCCTGACGCCGTTCCTGGTGTCGACGTTGCTGCTCTACGCGCCGGAAGCGGATCGCGCGGGGATCGCCAAGGACGTCTTCCACAGCTTCGTCATCGGCGTCTACTTCTTCCCGCTGCTCGGCGGCTGGCTGTCCGACCGCTTCTTCGGCAAGTACCACACGGTCATGTGGTTCTCGCTGATCTACTGCGCCGGCCACGCCTGCCTGGCGGCGTTCGACGACAACCGCAGCGGCTTCTACTTCGGGCTGTTCCTCATCGCCTTCGGCTCCGGCGGCATCAAGCCGCTCGTCGTCTCGTTCGTCGGCGACCAGTTCAGCCGAGCCAACAAGAGTCTCGCCAAGATCGTCTTCGACGCCTTCTACTGGACGATCAACTTCGGCTCGTTCTTCGCCTCGCTGCTGATGCCGATCTTCCTGCGCCAGTACGGCGCGTCCGTGGCCTTCGGCATTCCGGGCATCCTCATGCTCATCGCCACGGTGATCTTCTGGATGGGGCGCAAGCAGTACGTGCGCGTGCCGCCGACGCGTGGGCAGGATCCCGACTCGTTCTTCAACGTGGCGAGGACCGCGCTCACCGCCCGCCGGCCGGGCGAGTCGCGGCCGGGCTTGATCGTGGCGGCGGCGGGTGTGGCGCTGGCGATCGGCATCCTCGTCTGCTGGGCGGGCAGACCGTCATGGTGGCCGGACCACTTCGAGTTCGTCATCTCGGCGTGCCTGGCCCTCCTCGCGCTGATCCTCTTCGGCGGCATCGGCACCGCGATGCAGCTCGAGCGCGCACGCGGGCGGCACCCCGACCGCACCGTCGACAGCGTGCTCGCCGTGCTGCGCATCCTCATCGTGTTCGCCATCGTCACGCCCTTCTGGTCGCTCTTCGACCAGAAGGCGTCGACCTGGGTGCTGCAGGGCAACGAGATGCACGTCCCGCACGAGGCCTGGTGGTGGCCGAGCTGGCTGGTCAAGGAGCCGGCCCAGATGCAGGCGCTCAACCCGTTGCTGGTGATGCTGATCATCCCCTTCAACAACGCCGTCTTCTTCCCGCTGCTGCGGCGGCTGGGCTTCGAGCCGACGGCGTTGCGGCGCATGGGCACGGGCATCGCCCTCTCGGGCCTGGCCTGGATCGCCGCCGGCGCCATCCAGCTCCACATCGACAGCGGCGCCTCGACGTCGCTCGCCTGGCAGACGCTGCCCTACGTCCTGCTCACCCTCGGCGAGGTGCTGGTCTCCGCCACCGCGCTGGAGTTCGCCTACAGCCAGGCATCGCTCGCGATGAAGGGCGTGATCATGGCGTTCTGGTACCTCTCGGTCACCTTCGGCAACCTCTGGGTGCTGCTCACCAACGCGGCGGTGCGCAACGAGACCGTGATCTCGCGGATCGGCTCGACCGGGCTCAGCGAGAACGCCTTCC
>DATNCU010000375.1:0-2933 GCA_035607145.1 Thermoanaerobaculia bacterium | reverse complement strand
CTCATCCTCACCTTCTTCTTCCGCCAGATGCGCGAGGTGATCGAGAAGAACCACCTCTTCATCGCCCAGCCGCCGCTGTACAAGGTGAGCGAGGGGAAGAAGGCGAGCTACCTCAAGGACGACCGCGAGTACAAGGCCTTCCTCATCGACCGCATCCAGAGCGGCTGGCAGGTATCCCTCGAGCACGACGGCGACGGCGCGGCGCCGCACCTGCTCACCGGCGCGCGCCTCGCCCACTTCCTCGAGAAGATGGAGAGCTTCCGCGACAACCTCGAGCGCCTGCTGACCCGCGGCTACCCGAAGGAGGCGCTCGAGCTGGCGCTCTTGCACGGGCTCACCGGCAAGGTGGCGCTGCAGGACGAGCCGCGGGTACGTGGGCTCGCGGCGGCGCTCGAGGCGAAGGGCTTCGCCCACGTCGAGGTCTCGCGCGACGAGGAGCACGGCACCCTCGCCGTCCGCTTCGTGTCGCGCCGCTACGGCGTCGATCGCCTGGTACGTCTCGACTGGAACCTGCTCATCTCCGCCGAGTACCGCGCGCTGGGGCAGAACGCGGCCGGCATCGAGGCGATCCAGGCGCGGCGCGTGGCGATCGTCCACGGCGACGAAAGCCTCGACTTCGAGGGGGTCGAGCCCGCCCTCGAAGAGCTCTTCACGCGCGCCAAGAAGGGGCTCTCCATCCAGCGCTACAAGGGTCTCGGCGAGATGAACCCCGAGCAGCTGTGGGAGACCACCATGGACCCCGAGCGCCGCCGCCTGCTGCGCGTGCGCATCGAGGACGCGGTGGCCGCCGACCAGATCTTCAGCGTGCTGATGGGCGACGAGGTCGAGCCGCGGCGCGAATTCATCCACGAGAACGCGCTCGAGGTCCGCAACCTCGACATCTGATCTTTCACTGACAAACAACCATGGCAGACGACGACATCAAGAGTCCTCCGACTCCTCCCCTCGAAGTCCACATTCCGGTGGACATAGAAGAGGAGATGAAGCGCAGCTACCTCGATTACGCGATGAGCGTGATCATCGGCCGCGCGCTCCCCGACGTGCGCGACGGCCTCAAGCCGGTGCACCGCCGCGTGCTTTACGGCATGTGGGAGGCGGGCAACCGCGCCGGCCGCCCCTACAAGAAGTCGGCGCGCATCGTCGGCGACGTGATGGGCAAGTACCACCCGCACGGCGACTCGGCCATCTACGACACCGTCGTTCGCATGGCGCAGGACTTCTCGCTGCGCTACCCGCTGGTCGACGGCCAGGGCAACTTCGGCTCCATCGACGACGACCCGCCGGCGGCGATGCGCTACACCGAGGTGCGCCTCTCCCGCATCGCCGAGGAGATGCTGGGCGACGACATCGACAAAGAGACGGTCGACTGGGCGCCCAACTACGACAACTCCGAGCGCGAGCCGACGGTGCTGCCCGCGGCGCTGCCCAACCTCCTCGTCAACGGCAGCGCCGGCATCGCGGTCGGCATGGCCACCAACGTGCCGCCGCACAACCTCGGCGAGGTGGTCGACGCGCTGATGCTGCTCATCGACGAGCCCGGCGCCGACCTGCGGCAGCTGATCGAGAAGATCCCCGGCCCCGACTTCCCCACCGCCGGCGCCATCCACGGCATCGAGGGGATCTGGCACGCCTACGCCACCGGCCGCGGCATGCTGCAGCTGCGCGCCAAGGCGCACATGGAGCCGATGGAGCGCGGCGAGCGCGAGGCCATCGTCATCACCGAGCTGCCCTACCAGGTCAACAAGAAGAAGCTCATCGAGCGCATCGCCGAGCTGGTGCGCGGCAAGAAGCTCGAAGGGCTCTCCGACCTGCGCGACGAGAGCGATCGCGACGGCATCCGCGTCGTCATCGAGCTCAAGCGCGGCGTCATCGGCGAGGTGGTGCTCAACCAGCTCTACAAGCTGACGCCGATGCAGACCACCTTCGGCATCATCCTGCTCGCCATCGTCGACCAGCAGCCGCGCGTGCTCACCCTCAAGGAGCTGCTTGAGCGCTTCCTCGACCATCGCAAGACGGTGGTCATCCGCCGCACCCGCTTCGACCTGCGCAAGGCCGAGGAACGGGCCCACATCCTCGAAGGCATCCTCAAGGCCCTCGACCACCTCGACGAGGTGATCGCCACCATCCGTTCGAGCCGCGACCCCGCCGAGGCGCGCGAGCGGTTGATCACCGGCTTCTCGCTCTCCGACGTGCAGGCCCAGGCGATCCTCGACATGCGCCTCCAGCGCCTCACCGGCCTCGAGCGCGACAAGGTGGTCGAGGAGTACCGCGAGCTGATGGCGACGATCGAGCGCCTACGCGCGATCCTCGGCAGCGACCGCCTGGTGCTCGAGGAGATCCGCAAGGAGCTGCTGCGACTCAAGGAGCTCTACGGCGATCCGCGGCGCACCGAGATCGTGCACGAGGCGGGCGACATCACCATCGAGGACATGATCGCCGACGAGGACATGGTGATCACCGTCACCGCTTCGGGCTACGTCAAGCGCTCACCGCTCACCGCCTACCGCGAGCAGCAGCGCGGTGGCAAGGGCCGCACCGGCATGCTGACCAAGGACGACGACTACGTCGAGCACCTCTTCGTCGCCTCGGCGCACAGCTACATCCTCGTCTTCACGCAGAGCGGCCGCGTGCACTGGCTCAAGGTGCACGAGGTCCCGGCCACCGAACCGGCGGCGAAGGGCAAGGCGATCGTCAACCTGCTGCAGCTCTCGCCGGAGGAGAAGCTGGCGACGACGGTGGCGGTGCGCGAGTTCCGCGACGACGCCTCGCTCCTCTTCGCCACCGAGCGCGGCGTGATCAAGAAGACCGAGCTCTCCGCCTACGGCAACCCGCGGCCGTCGGGGATCATCGCCATCAGCATCGACGAAGGCGATCGCCTGCTGCAGGTGCGCCTCGCCGAGCCCGGCCACGACGTGCTGCTCGCCACGGCGAAG
>DATNCU010000374.1:0-5887 GCA_035607145.1 Thermoanaerobaculia bacterium | reverse complement strand
CTCGAGTTCTTCCGCCAGAGCAACCCGTTCTATTCGCTCACCTTCGAGCTCGACGCGACGCAGGTGCGCGCGCGGGCGAAGGAAGCGGGCGGCTCCACCTATGCGGCGCTGGTCTACTGCTTCCATCGCGCGCTGCTCGGGATCGACGCCTTCCGCACTCGCCTGCACGGCGACGACGTGGTGCTCTACGACAGCCTCGACGTCGGCATGACGGTGTCGGCGCCCGACCGCACGTTCTCGTTTGCCAACTTCGGTTGGGAGCCCGACGCCGCGCGCTTCCTCGCCGCGGCACGCGAGGCGATGGCGGTGGCGTCGACACGCGCCGACCTGACCGGCGGCAAGACGCCCGACTACGCCTACTACACGGCGCTGCCGCAGGTGCCGTTCACCAGCTTCGCGCACGTGGCGCTGCCCGATCCGACGGCGGGGCAGCCGGAGACCGCCTTCGGCAAGTTCCGCGAGGCTGACGGCCGCAGCCACGTGCCGGTCGGCATCCTCGTCAACCACCTCTACGTCGACGGCGCCGATTTGGGCGACCTCTACGAGGCGGCGCGCGAGAGCTTCGACCGCGCCTTCTGAGCGGACACGCGGCGATGCTGCTCCCCGAGTACGACCGCCTCGACGCCGTCGACCTCGCAGCGCTCGTGCGTCGCGGCGAGGTGCACCCGCGCGAGCTCGTCGACGCGGCGATCGAGCGCATCGAGGCGCGCAACCCGGCGATCAACGCCGTCGTCCACCGCCGCTTCGAGCGCGCACGCGAAGAGGCAGCAGGGCCGTTACCGGGCGGGCCCCTGCGCGGCGTGCCGTTCCTGCTCAAGGACCTGCTCGGCGAGATGGCGGGCGAGCCGCTCACCGGCGGCTGTCGCTTCCTGCGCGACTACCGGCCGAGCTACGACGCCGAGGTGGTACGCCGCTATCGCGCCGCGGGCCTCGTCATCCTCGGTCGCACCAACACGCCCGAGCTGGGGCTCGTCGGCACCACCGAGCCGCTGCTCCACGGCCCGACGCGCAACCCGTGGGACCGTGAGCGCAGCGTCGGCGGCAGCAGCGGCGGCTCGGCCGCGGCGGTGGCGGCACGCATGGTGCCGATGGCGGCCGGTGCGGACGGCGGCGGCTCGATCCGCATCCCCGCCGCCGCATGCGCCGTGTTCGGCCTCAAGCCCACGCGCGGCCGCACGCCGCTCGGGCCCGAGCGCGGCGAGGACTGGAACGGCCTCGTCGCCCAGCACGGCCTCACCCGCACGGTGCGCGACAGCGCACTGCTGCTCGACGTCTCGCACGGCCCCGAGGCAGGCGATCCCTACGCGGCGCCGGCGGCGCCGGCCTCATACCTGGCGCTGCTCGACGAGCGGCCGCGGCCGTTGCGCATCGCCGTCTTCGCCGGCTCCCTGTTCGGCAAGGCGATCGACCCGCGCTGCGCGGCGGCGGTGCACGACGCCGCGGCGCTGCTGCGCGAGCTCGGCCACGAGGTGGAGGAGGCCGCTCCGCAGATCGACCGCGAAGCCCTCGTCCACGCCTACTTCACCATCGTGTCGAGCAACGCGGCGCGGATCCTCGCGCGCATCGCGGCGGAGACCCGGCGTCCGCTCGACCGCACGCAGTTCGAGACCGTCACCTGGTTCCTGCGCGCGCTCGGCGCGCACCTCAGTGCGACCGAGCTGCTCGCCGCCCTCGAGGAGGCGCAGCGCGCCGGCCGCCGCCTCGCCGCCTTCCACGAGCGCTACGACGTGCTGGTCACGAGCACGCTCGCGACTCCGCCCAAGCGCCTCGGCGAGCTCGGACCGACGCCCGCGCAGCTGCGCATCCTCGGCGCGTTGTCGAGCGTGCCCCTGCGGCCGCTGCTGCGCTGGGCAGTGGGCGCGATGGGACCGGAGGCACTCGAACCACTGCCCAACACACAGCTGTTCAACCTCACCGGCCAGCCGGCGGCGAGCGTACCGATGGGCTGGACCGCCGATGGGCTGCCGCTCGCCGTGCAACTGGTCGGCCGCTTCGGCGAGGAGGGACTGCTGCTGCAGCTGGCGGCGCAGATCGAAGCGGCGAGTCCGTGGGCGGACCATGTGCCCGCGATTGCCGCCGACCGGGAACGAGCGTAGCGGCCCGGCGCGCAGCCGGCCGCGGTGTGTTGCGCCGGCGTCATGCGCAAGCGCGAAGCGCGCGCCGAGGCCGCGTTTGCGGCAAGATCGGCAGCGGTGACGTACTCATCAGCAGCCGGCCCGCGCGAGGCCCCGCGTTCCGTCATCGCCAACGGCCTCCGCTTCGCCTACCTCGAGTCCGGCACCGGGCCGCTGGTGCTGCTCCTCCACGGCTTCCCTGACGACGCCTACTCCTTCGACGGCGTGCAGCCGGCGATCGCCGCCGCCGGCTACCGCACGGTGGCGCCCTTCCTGCGCGGCTACTACCCGAGCGACATCGCCCCCGACGGCGACTACTCGCCGCTGACCATCGGGCGCGACGTGCTGGCGCTGATCGACGCCCTCGGCGAACGCGACGCCGTGGTGATCGGCCACGACTGGGGCGCCATCGCCGGCTTCCTCGCCGCGAGCCTGGCGCCGGAGCGGCTGCGCCGGCTGGTCTCGATCGGCATCCCGCACGCCCGCGCGCTGCTGCCGACGCCGCGAGTGATCTGGCGCGCGCGGCACTTTCTCTACTTCGTCCTGCCGTGGGCACCGCGCACGGTGCGTCGCGGCGGCATGCGCTACGTCGAGCGGCTCTACCAGCGATGGTCGCCCAACTGGTCGCCGCCCGCCGAGCACGTGGAGCGCATCAAGGCCGCGTTCTCGCTGCCGGGCCGCGTGGAGGCCGCCATCGACTACTACCACGACGTGGCGGGAACGGTCCTGCGCCGCTCCTCGCGCCGCGTGCTGCTGCGGCCGACGGAGGTGCCGACGCTGGCGATCGAGGGCAGCGAGGACGGCGCCGTCTCGCCGAAGACGATGGCCGCGTCCGCCAAGCACTTCCGGCGCGGCTACCGCCTCATCGTCGTCCCGGGCGCCGGCCACTTCGTGCATTGCGAGCGCCCGGCGGAGGTGACCGCGGCGATCCTCGACTGGCTCGCCTCGCCGCTCAGTCGCTCTTGAGCGCGGCCAGCGGATCGATGCGCGAGGCGCGGCGCGCCGGCAGCGCGCAGGCGAGGAGCGCCACCGCGGCGAGCACGGCGGCGACGGCGGCGAAGGTGAGGGGATCCCCCGCCTTCACCTCGTGCAGCGAGCCGCCGAGCAGCCGGCCGATCGCCCATGCGCCAGCGGTGCCCACCACCAGGCCGCCGCCCACCAGGACCGCGCCGTCGCGCAGCACCAGCGCCAGCGCGTCGCCGGGGCGCGCGCCGAGCGCCATGCGCAGGCCGATCTCGGCCGTGCGCCGGCTCACCGCGTAGGCGAGCAGGCCGTAGAGCCCGACCGCGGCGATGAGCAGGCCGAGCGTGGCGAGGGTGCCCATCAGCACGGCGCCGAAGCGCGGCGCTATCCACAGGTCGCCGAGGTACTCGCGCATTGGCATGACGTTGGCGACGGGCTGCGCGGCGTCGAGGGCGCGCACCTGCGCGCGCACGGCGGCGGCGAGCCCTTCAGGCGGCAGCGCTCGGCCAGGTTCAGAACGCACGGCGAGAGCCAGCGTCACGCCCGTGATGGGAAATGGCTGCTGCGCGAAGGGCACGTACCAGACCGGCCGGTCGATGCGGAAGTTGAAGCGGTCCTCCTTGACGTCACGGACGACGCCGACGACTCGCATCCACGGGCCGCGCACGCCGGCGCGGACGCGGCGCAGGCGCTTGCCGAGAGCGCGACTGGCATCGCTGGCGTCCTTGCCCGGCCAGGCCTGCCGCACCAGCGCCTCGCTCACCACCGCCACCGGCTCCGCGCCGGCGCGGTCGCGCGTGTCGACGAAGCGGCCGGCGAGGAGAGTGACGCCCAAGGTCTCGGTGTAGCCGGGGCTCACCAGCCGATGGGCGGTGGCCGGCACGTGGTCGGGCGCAGGCGGCGGCGCGCCCTCGACTTCGAAGATCGAGTCGGGCGCGATGCCGCGCTGCAGCGGCAGGGCGGTGGTCATCCCCGCCGCCTGGATCCCGGGCAGAGCGCGCACGCGCGCGAGCAGCGCCTCGACGAATCGCACCTTCGACTGATGGTCTGGGTAACGCTGATCGGCGAGCGGCACCTCCATCGTCAGCAGGCCGTCGGGCCGGAAGCCGAGGCGCGAGCCCTGTAGCCGCTGGAACGACTGCGCCATCAGCGCGGCGCCGACGAGCAGGGTGACGGCGAGCGCCACCTCGCCCACGACCAGCAAGCCGAGGGCACGGCGGCCGGCGACGCTGCTGTCCGCGCGCTGCTCGCGACGCTCGAGCGCGGCCGCGAGGTTGCCGGCGCGCGCCACCTTGATCGCCGGCAGCAGGCCGAAGAGCGCGCCGTTGGCCACCGTGACGATCGCAGCGAAGGCGAGCACGCGCCAGTCGACGCGGAAGTCGGTCAGGTAGCTGCCGAGCCCGCTCGCCTGGATGGGGCCGAGGGTGCGGAGCAGCGGCTGCGCGGCGAGGGCGAGGAGCACGCCGAGGACACCGCCGCCGATGGCGAGCAGCAAGCTCTCGACCACCAGCTGGCGCACGAGCCGCGAACGCCGCGCTCCCAGTGACAACCGCGTCGCCAGCTCTCCCTGCCGCGCCACACCGCGCGCGAGCAGCAGGCTCGCCACGTTGGCGCAGCAGAGCAGCAGCAGGAAGGCGACGCCGGCCATCAGCGCCATCAGCGAGCGCCGCGTCTTGCCGTCGAGGTCGCTCATCAGCTGCTGCCGCACCGGCACGATGCCGTACGACCAGCCGCGGCGGATCTGCGGATGCTCGGCAGCGATTCTCGCCGCGAGGCGCTTGAGCTCGGCGCGCGCATCGTCGTGGGTGACGCCGGGGCGCAGTCGCGCCACCAGCTCGCTGCCGATCAACGCGCGCTGGTCGAGGGGCAGCGACTCGAAGGCGGTCTGCATCGGCACCCACAGCTCGGCTTGGTAGGGCATGTCGAAGCCGGGCGGCAGCACGCCGACGATGGTGTAAGCGCGCTCGCCGAGCTCGACAGCGCGGCCAAGGACGGCGCGGTCGCCGCCGAAGCGGCGCTGCCAGAGGCCATGGCCGAGCAGCGCGACCGGCGGTCCGCCAGGACGGTCGTCGGAATGGGTGAACAGGCGGCCGAGCGGTGGCTCGACGCCGAGGGTCGCGAGATAGCTCGCCGTCACCGCGGCGCCGAGCACGCGCTCGGGCTCGCCGCGGCCGCCGAGCTCGAAGGTCCGTGGCGAGCCGAGGCCGACGCTCTCGAGCGTGCGCGCCTCGTCGCGGTAGAGCGTGTAGTCGAGGAAGGAGGTCGCGAACGGGTCCCAGCCGTCGCGCAGCGCGGTTCCATAGACGACGCGGTCGGCGTCGCGAATCGGCAGGGGCCGCAGGAGCAACGCCGAGACGGCGCTGAAGATGGTGGCGTTGGCACCGACGCCGAGCGCCACGGTGAGCATCGCAGCGAGCGCGAAACCGGGCCGCATCCGCAGCAGCCGCAGCCCGAATCGAACGTCGTGCGACCAGCCGCTCATCGTGGCCTCCTTCGCTGCCGGCGAGTCACGATCGGAAGCGAGGCCTGCCGTGAGCTCGCAGCGCTCGGAGCGCTGATCAAGGCCCATGCCTGCTGTGGTGAAACGACGTAAGTCTTGTTGGGCCTGTCGCATGCGACTGCTTACTGCATTAAGCGCTGCTCACGGAATTGTGCGCCCGCGGGCGCTCTGGTCCCGCCAGCGGACGCCGGCTTGGTGAGCTTTGAGCGGGGCTGCCTACCCGGCCGGATTGGTGACGGTCCGGCGGTCCGCCGGTCTGCTGTGGTACGGCCAGGCGGGCCGGTGGGAGTGGCGGCGGCCCCGAGCACGG
>DATNCU010000361.1:0-2242 GCA_035607145.1 Thermoanaerobaculia bacterium | reverse complement strand
CGATCTCCCCCTCCCGGTCGGCGAGGGTGGTCGCGCGAACTGCGACCCGCTGCTGGTCGCCGCGCAGCTTCGTCAGCACGCCCCAGGCCTGAGTCCGCTCGCGATCGCGGGCGGCGAAGCGCTCCTCGGCGGCCCGCCGCCTCTCGCTCACCTCGGTCAGGCTCTTCTCCAGCGAGGCCCGCTCGGCACGGGCCTTGGCGGCGACCTTCTCGGCGGCAGCCGCGCGATCCGCGCCGAAGCGCAGCTCCTCGGCGACGAGCTGGCCCTTCAGCCCCAGCTCCTCGCGCTCGATCCGCGCTCCCAGCTCCGCCGCCTGCGCCTGGCGCTTCAGCGGGCGCAGGCGCGCCCGCGCCTCGCGCTCGAGGTCGAGCGCCCGGTCAAGGTTGTCGCCCGCGGCGCGCAGCTTCAGCTCGGCCCGGCGGCGGCGCTTGCGGTGCTTGCCCAGCCCCGCTGCCTCCTCGATCAGCAGGCGCCGCTCGCGCGGCTTGGAGTGGACGATCGACTCGACCCGGCCCTGACTGATCACCGAGTGCATCTCTCGGCCGAGGTTGGTGTCGGAGAGCACCTCGACGACGTCGACGAGGCGGCAGCGGGCGCCGTTCAGCCGGTAGGTGCCCTCGCCGGAGCGGTCGAGCGTGCGCTTCACCGCGATCTCGGAGAGCTCCGTCGCGGCGCGGCCCTCGCCGTTGTCAATCGTCACCTCGACTTCGGCGACGCGGCGCTGCCCGATTCCCTTGCCGCCGGCCGAGATCACGTCCTGCATCGAGGCACCACGGATCGCGCCAGGACTCTGCTCGCCGAGGGCCCAGAGCACCGCGTCGGTGATGTTCGACTTGCCCGAGCCGTTGGGGCCGACGATCACGCTGACGCCAGGGGAGAACTCGAGCTTGGCCCGCTCGGGGAACGACTTGAATCCCTTCATCTCGATCGATCTCAGATACATCTGCTCCGCTCCCTCGCCTTTCGAGCGCACAGGCTCGCGCCTAGGTCGGACGCGACAGCCATCGCCCTAGCCACCGAGATGCTTCAGGGCCTGCTCCGCCGCCGCCTGCTCCGCTGCCTTCTTGCTCCGCCCCGCCCCTTCGCCGACACGCTCGGAGTCGACGACCGCCGCGACGTCGAACCTGCGCCGATGCGGGGGGCCGGATTCGGCGGTCACCTCGTAGCTTACGTGCGCCCGGCGGCGCGCGAGCAACTCCTGCAGGGCCGACTTGAAGTCGATCCTCGTCTCCGCCGCGTGCTCGATCCGGCCCTCGAAGGCCTCGGCGACGGCCTTCGACACCTCCTCGAAGTCGAAAGCGAGCAGGCAGGCGCCGATCAACGCCTCCGTCGCCTCGGGAAGGGGGCGCTCGCCACTGAGCAGGACCTCGGCCGGGATGCCGGCCTGCATGCCCTTCGGCTCGCTCGCGCGCAGCATCTCCGGCACGCCCAGCTCCCGGCCGACCTCGGCGCAGGAGGCGCCTCGCACCGCCTGGTTGTGGATCTTGGTGAGGCCGCCGGCATCGACCGCCGGGAAGCGGTCGACCAGGTCGCGGGCGACGGCAAGGGCCAACACGCTGTCGCCGAGGTAGGCGAGGCGCTCGTAGGACTCGGCACGGTCCTCCGTCCAGGAGGAGTGCGTCAGCGCCTGCGCGCGTAAGCCGTCGGGGAGACGTTCAATCAATTCCGCCAGCGTGCTCTGCTTTCGCTCGCTCGCACTCATGATCACCGGCGATCTTGCTCGCTCGCTCCCGCGTCCGCCGCTGGCGGATGGCTTTCCGGGACGACGCTCACGTCGAAGAGGGTGCGTGCGCGAGGACAAACTCGACCGCGTCGCCGACCGTCGCGATCTTCGACGCCTGCTCCTCGGAGACCGAGATCCCGTAGCGATCCTCGAGCTCCATCACCAGCTCGTAGAGGTCGAGCGAGTCGGCGTCGAGGTCCTCCTTGAAGCGGGTCCCCTCGCCGATCTCCGCCGCGTCGACTTCCAGCTCCTCGGCGAGGTGCTCGCGCACCAGGGTCAGGACCTCCTCGCGGGTCATCGACAAGTTCCTATCACGCCGCGTCCCCGCCGTCACGAGCGGCGAGCGCCGCGCGACCGGCGCCGCCCTCGCGCAGCAGGTCGGCCGTGCGGCCGACGGCGTCGACCTCGACGCAGCGGGCGGCGAGGCGCACCGCGTTGGCGATCCCCTCGGCGCCCGAGCTGCCATGCCCGACGACGGCGACGCCGTTCAGGCCGAGCAGGACCGCCCCGCCGGTGGTG
>DATNCU010000345.1:0-6640 GCA_035607145.1 Thermoanaerobaculia bacterium | reverse complement strand
AACGCAGCGCCAGCTCACCCTCGCCGCCATCCGCCGCGAGCGCCGGCTGAGCTGGCGCGACCGCTTCGACGCCATCGCGCAGGACTTCCGCTACGCCTGGCGCACCACCGCCGCAGAGCCGGCCTTCGCGGCGCTGGTGGTGACCGTCATCGCCCTCGGCGTCGGCGCCAACGCGGCGACCTTCGGCATCCTCGACCGCCTGCTGCTGCGCGGCCCCGACCACGTGCGCGAGCCGCGCGAGCTGGGCCGCGTCTACGCCACCATGGACGTGCCCGGCCGCGGGCCGTTCACCGGCAGCAGCTTCGGCTACGTCTGCTTCGCCGCGCTGCGCGAGCAGACGAGCGCGTTCGCCGGCGTCGGCGCCTACACGCGCGCCAACGACAGCACGCTCGGCAGCGGCGAAGGAGCCGAGCAGGTGCTGCAGGCGGACGCGACGTGGGACCTCTTCCCCACCCTCGGCGTGCGGCCGGCGCTGGGCCGCTTCTTCGGCCGCGACGAGGACCGTCCCGGCGCTGCGGCGCGCGTCGTCGTGCTCGGCGACGCGCTGTGGCGGCGGCGCTTCGACGCCGACCGCGACGTGCTCGGAAAGACCATCCAGCTCGACGGCGTGCCCTACACCGTCATCGGCGTCGCGCCGCGCGGCTTCACCGGCGCCGAGCTGCGCCGCGTCGACGCCTGGCTGCCGATGTCGCTGCGCGGCGCCCGCGTCGCCGACGACTGGCAGACGACGCTCTACGCGCAGTGGCTGCGCATCGTGGTGCGGCGGCAGCCCGGCGTGTCGCCCGAACAGGCGGGCCGCGTCGCCACCGCCGCGATCCGCCCGTTGTTCGCCGGCAGCGAAGACCTGCTCGCGACCGGCGATGTGACGGTCCGGCCCATCGGCTTCAACGGCGCCGGCGACGAGGCGATGGAAGCGCGGGTGGCGCGCTGGCTCGACGCCGTCGCCCTCGTCGTGCTGCTGGTCGCCTGCGCCAACGTCGCCAACATGCTGCTCGCGCGGGCGGTGCGGCGCCGGCGCGAGGTGGCAGTGCGGATCGCGCTGGGCGTGACGGGAGCGCGGCTGGTGCGGCTGCTGCTCGCGCAGAGTGTCGTCCTCGCCGCGCTCGGCGGCGCGGCCGCGCTCGCCGTGGTGCCGTTGGCCAGCCGGCTGCTGCGGGTGACACTGCTTCCCGAAGTCGATTGGTCGGGCCCGGTCGTGGACACCCGCACGCTGGCCGTTGAGCTCGCGCTGACGCTGGGAGCCGGTCTCCTCACCGGGATCGTCCCTGCGCTGCTGGCGCGTCGCGGCGACGTCTACTCGGCGCTGCGCGCCGGCGTGCGCGAAGGGGGCGGACACTCGTCGCGGCTGAGGACGGCGCTCACCGTCGCGCAGGCCGCTTTCTCGGTGGTCCTGCTCGTCGCCGCCGGGCTGTTCCTCGAGAGCCTGCGGCAAGCGCGCTCCGTCGACCTCGGCATCGAGCCCGACCGCATCCTCACCGTCTCGGCGCGCTGGCCGCGCGTGCAGGGCGAGCTGATGGTGACTCCGGGCGCCACGCCGCGCGATCGCAGCGATGCTTTCTACGCCGCCGCTCTCGAGCGGGCGCTCGCGCTGCCGGGGGTCGAAAGCGCCGCCGTCGCCGTGGGCACGCCGTTCAACACGTCGTTCACCGTGGAGCTCACCGTGCCCGGATGGGACGAGCTGCCGCGGTTGGGAGGCGGCGGCCCTTACGTCCAGGCGGTGACGCCCCGCTACTTCGAGACCGTCGGCTTGCGGCGGCTCCGCGGGCGCGATTTCGGAGCGGCGGACCATGCCGGCAGCGCGCCCGTCGCCATCGTCAACGAGACCATGGCGCGCACGCTGTGGCCCGGCCGCGACGCGCTCGGCGCCTGCCTCGTCATCGGCGACCCCGAGGCGAAGCCGCCGTGCGCGCCGGTCGTCGGCATCGTCGAGGACGCGCACCGCGATGCGCTGGTCGAGCCGCCGGCGATGCAGTACTACATCCCCTTCGGGCAGGAGCAGGGCATCGGCGGCTCCGCCCTGCTGGTGCGACCGCGAGGGCCCGCGGCGGCGATGGTCGGGCCGCTGCGCCGGGCGATGCGGGCGGTGGATCCGTCGGCATTGTGGGTGGAGGTGCAGACGCTGCAGGAGAGCCTCGACCCCGAGATCCGACCTTGGCGTCTCGGCGCCACACTCGTCGGCGTCTGCGGCGCGCTGGCGCTGCTGATCGCCGCCGTCGGCCTCTACAGCCTCGTCGCCCATATGGTGACCAGCCGCGCTCACGAGCTCTCGGTGCGGGTGGCGCTCGGTGCCCGGCGCGGCGACCTCCTCGTGATGGTGCTCCGCCGCGGCCTCGGCCTCGCCACTCTCGGCGTCGGCAGCGGCGTGTTGCTGGCGCTGCTGGCCGGCGAGCGCATGCGCGACATGCTCTTCCAGACCTCGCCGCGCGATCCGGTCGTCTACCTCCTCGTCGCCGCAAGCCTGCTCGCCGCAGCGACGGTGGCGTGCCTCGTGCCGGCGCGGCGCGCGTTGCGGGTCGAACCGGCGACCGCGCTGCGCGACGAGTAGCGACCCGCGACGGCGGGCCGCTGGTACACTGCGCGGCGCTCCCGGAGGAGGCCGCATGTCGCTCTCTCGCCGTCGCCTCTTGCAGCTCACCGGCGCGGGCACGCTCGGCTCGCTGGCCGCCTCGCGCGCTTCTTCCGCCGATGCCGAGCCGGCGGCGGATTGGCCGAAGCCGATCCTCGAGCTCGCCGACATGACGAAAGGCGTCGAGCCGATCTCGCTCGACGAGCACAAGGCGCGGCTCGGCCGCGCGCAGACCCTGCTGCCTCGCCACGGCCTCGCAGCGCTGGTGGTCGGCCCCGGCACCGGCCTCACCTACTTCACCGGCGCACGTTGGGGGCTTTCGGAGCGCTTCTTCGGCATGGTGCTCACGGCGACCGGCGACCCGGCGTGGGTGACGCCGGCCTTCGAGCAGCGGCGCGCCGAAGAGCAGATCAAGATCGGCGGCGACGTGCGCGCCTGGCACGAGCACGAGTCGCCGTACCAGACGATCGCCGCGATCCTGCGCGACCGCAACGCCGCCACCGGAAAGATCGGGCTCGACGAGGCGCTCCCCTACGCCTTCGTCGACGGCATCGCCAGGGCGGTGCCGGCGGCGACGGCGACCAGCGGCACTCCCGTCACCGCCGGCTGCCGCATGATCAAGGACGCGCACGAGATCGCCATCATGCGGCGCGCCAACGAGATCACCGTGCGCGCCCACCGCGCCGTCTTCGCCTCGCTCGCCGAAGGCACGCCGCACGACAAGGCGGTGGAGTGGACGGTCGAGGCGCATCGCCGGCTCGGTGTCGACGGCGGCGCGCTGGTGCTCTTCGGCCCTGACGCGGCCTTCCCACACGGCACCACCAAGCCGAAGGACCTCGCGAAGGGCGACGTCGTGCTCGTGGACGGCGGCTGCCACCTGCACGGCTACGCGAGCGACATCACGCGCACGGCGGTCTTCGGAGCGCCGCCCACCGATCGCCAGCGCAAGGTGTGGGACCTCGTGCGCCAGGCGCAGGACGCGGCCTTCCGCACCGTGCGCCCGGGCGTCGAGTGCCAGGCCGTCGACGCCGCGGCCCGCAAGGTGCTCGTCGACGCCGGCTTCGGCCCCGACTACAAGTTCTTCACCCACCGCCTCGGCCACGGCATCGGCATGGATGGCCACGAGCACACCTACTTCGTGCGCGGCAACACCACCAAGCTCGAACCGGGGATGTGCTTCAGCGACGAGCCCGGCGTGTACGTGCCGGGCGAGCTCGGCATCCGCCACGAGGACATCATCTTCGTCACCGCCGACGGCGCGGAGAACATGACGAAATGGACCGGGCCGCCCGAGGACCCGGCGGTCGTGTGAAGGCGCGTGCCGGCGCGAAAGGTGCCGGCGCAGCGCCAGACACGCCGGCCCGCGAAGCGGCGAAGGGGCGACCGCTCGGCGCCAAGGCGCCGTCCACCTCGCTCTGGCCGCGCATCTACGCCGTCGTGGCGCGAGTGCCGCCCGGGCGCGTCGTCACCTACGGACAAGTCGCCGCGCTTGCCGGGCTGCCGCGGCAAGCGCGCCTCGTCGGCTATGCCATGCACGGGCTGCCCGACGGCTCGACGCTGCCGTGGCACCGCGTCATCAACGCGCAAGGCAAGGTCAGCCTGCGCTCGTTCTCCGGGCCTTCCGAGGGGCTGCAGCGTCACCTGCTCGAAGAAGAAGGCGTCAGCTTCGACGACAAGGACCGCGTGAGCTTGAAGAAGTTCCGCTGGAAGCCGCGTGCGTCGTTCGCCAAGCGGGTGCGGACTGGCGAGGCGCCGAAGGGCGCGAGCAAGGCGCGAGCGAAGACCGGCACCAAGCGCGGCACCAAGAAGCGCGTGAAGGCCCGGCCATGAGCCGTCGCGGCGAACCTCCGCCGCGCCGCCTGCGGTCGACGGACGGCACGCCGATCGAGGAGGCACCCATCTGGGTGCTCGCCATCTTCACCGTCATCCTCTGGCTCATCACGTTCCCGGCCGTCGTCGGGCTACTCGCCGGCTGGGGCAAGTGGAACGGCGCCAAGCTTCCCGCTGCGCTCGCTGCGCTCGGCATCGCCCTCGTGCTCGTGATCGGTCTGGCCACGCGCAAGCCGTGGCGCCGGCCCAGGCCTACCGACCTCGCCGACCACCGGCCGCTCTTCGTCCGCTTCAGCACCTGGCTGATCGTGGCGCTGCTGGTGCCCAACGTGCTCTTCGGCGTCCTCGTCCTCACCCGCGAAGGCCCACCGCTCACCTACGAGCAGGCAGTCATCCTCGGCGCGCTGATCTCGGCGGTGCAGGGCGTGTCGGCGTTGTTCGACAAGTGGAAGCGCCGGCGCGCCACCGCACCGAACAGCGCACCCGAAGACTGACTCGGCCTACGCGGCGACGCGCCGCAGCGCCAGCAGCGTGAGGTCGTCGCCGCGCGGCGCACCGGCGAGGAAGGTCTCCATCTCGCGCCGGCAGGCCGCCAGCAGCTCGCCCGCGGGCAGGCGCGAGGCGCGCCGCAGCGCGGCCGCGGCGCGGCCGACGCCGAACTCCTCGTCGCCCACCATCGCCTCGGTGAAGCCGTCGGTGTAGACGAGCAGGGTCTCGCCGGGTTGGAGCTGCAGCTCGCGCGTTCCGTACTCGCCGCCGGCGAAGAGGCCCAGCGGCAGCCCCGAGCCCTCCACCGGCCGCACGCCGCGCGCGTCGGCGAGCAGCGGCCGCGGATGGCCGGCGTTGGAGAGCTCGACGCGGCCGTCGGAGAACAGGCGCGCGGCCACCATGCTGGCGTAGCTGCTGCCGGCGGTGGTCTCGAAGAAGAGGGCGTTGACGCGCGCCAGCATGTCGCCCAGCGGTACCGTCGGATGCGACACGGCACGGAAGAGCGCGTGCAGGTGCGACTGCAGGAAGGAAGCGGCCACCCCCTTGCCCATGACGTCGCCGAGCAGCAGGTGCAGCGGCTCGGAATCGCTCTGCGGCCGCACCAAGTCGATGTGGTCGCCGGACACTGGGCCGCGCGGCTCCCACAGGAAGGCGAGCTCCCAGCCGTCGTGGGCGAGCCGCGCCGGCGGCAGCAGCGAGCGCTGCACGCGCGCCGCCGCCTCGAGGTCGCGCTCGAGCGCCTGCCGCTCCTCGTTGGAGAGACACTCGAGGCAGACCTTGACCAGCGGGTCGGCCTCCAGCCGCTCCTCGTTCACCGGCTCGTGGCAGACCGTGCAGATCCCCCAGTCGCCGACGTCGAGCGAGGCGAGCGCGCCGTCGACGCGCCGCAGCAGGTCGACGAGGCGCTGCTCGCGCCGCTGCTCGGCGGCCTCGGCGAGCTGCTCGCGCTTGGTGAGCAGCCGCTCGCGGACCCTCTCCTCGACGGGCGTCATCGCGAGCTCCCGGCCCCCGCCTTCTTGAGCAGCGCGATCTGACCAGCGTGGTAGCCGTTGTGCTGCAGGATGCCGAGCAGCTGGCCGCGCACGGTGGGGTCGGAGCCCGCAACGGCGCCGTCGAGGGCATCGTCGTCGAGCGCCAGCAGGGCCGTGTGCAGGCGCCGGTGAGCTCCCTCGAGGTTGGCGAGCGTGGCCCGCCAGGCCGCGTCGGTGTCGGCCCCGCCGCGCGGGAAGTCGACCTCGGGCGGCACGTTGACGATCGCCTCGCCCTGCATGCGGCGGTGCGCGGCGTCGATCCAGAAAGCGACGTGGCCGGCGAGCTCGGCGATGGTGTGCGCGTCGGGAAACGCGCGGTGGGCGGCGGTCGCGGCGTCGACGCCGTCGAGCACTTCGGAGAGCGAGGGCCCATGCCAGGCGCCGCCGCGGAAGGCGCGCTCGAGCTGGTCGGCGAGGCGGGCGGTCTCGATGCGGCTGGGGTCGGGGCACTTGTCGGTGGCGATGGAGGCGGGGACGGCGGTGGTCATGGGCGAGCCCTCGGTGGGTTTGTTCGATCTCGTCGGGTCTAACCGGCTTCAAACCTCTTGCCGGTTACGAACCTATCACCGTTCGGCTAACCGGTCAACAGGCCGGATGGGGTTAGAATGACGACGTGAGCGACACCGACCCCGGCGACGGCCGCTTCGAGCCAGGACGGTTCGAGCTTTCGGGCGGCGCCCTCTGCCTCGACTTCGCCAACAGCTGGGGCGACCGCCGGCGGCCG
>DATNCU010000321.1:0-3950 GCA_035607145.1 Thermoanaerobaculia bacterium | reverse complement strand
GCTGGGAAGTCCGTTGAGGAGCCGCAGCGCGAGATGCCTGCCCGCGACAAAGCACAAGTTGTCGCAATACCGTGAGAATGCGGCGAGTTGTTGATCTACTCGCTGGAGGGAGTCCAAGTCGCTCTTGATTTCGTACCCGGTCAGGCGACTCGAGCTAATTAGGAGAAGGTCGATCCTGGCTCCGGCGCCGGAGAATTCCTCAAGGAGCACACAAGTCGGATTTCGCGTCTTGAGTGAGGGTACGAGCGCTGCTCGAATCGCGCCATCCGAGAGCTGCTCCTTCGCTGGGGGGCGAGGACCCCGAGCGATCTTCCGCCTCTTTACCGCCATCGGCAGGCATTGTACGGCATCTCGCACGCTGCAGGTTCAAGGAGCTTGTAGGCCCCCTGTGGCCGCAGTACTCGGTCCTCCGATGCCGTTTGCGAGCGGCAGCTATGCTGAGCCGCTTTGACCGGCGTCTGGGCCGATCTCGCCCGCACGCTGCGTAGCAGTGTGCCTTATCGCCGGCTCCGCGACGAGCTGGGGGACGTGGTGCGTCTGCCGCTGGGTGCGGCGGCGTGGGTGGGCGAGTTGCTCGCCGCCGACCTCTCACGGCCGCTGTTGGTCGTGGTGCCGCATGAGGCGGACGCGTTGGCGTGGCTCGAAGCGGTGCGACTCGTCGCCGGCGAGGAGCGCGCGCTCTACTTTCCGGCGCCGGCGTTGACGCCTTACCAGGAAGGTGGGGCCTCGCTGCCGGTGCGCGCGCAGGAGGTGTTGGCGTTGGATCGGGTGCTCGTGGCGACGGGTGCGGGCAAGCCGCGATCGGCGCGCGGCGGCGATACGGGAGCCGGCGCGCTCACCGCGCTCCTCGCGACGCCGCGGGCGCTCTTCCAGCGGCTGCCGCTCGCCGCGGAGATGACGCGCCGCACGCTGCAGCTCGCGCCCGGCGAGGACTGGCCGCGCGAGCTGCTCGTCGAGCACGTCGTCGAGGCGGGCTACCAGCGCGTCGACCTCGTGGCGCAGGTGGGCGACACCGCAGTGCGCGGCGGCGTCATCGACGTCTGGCCGCCGGGCGAGCCACTGCCGCTACGGCTCGACCTCTACGGCGACACGCTGGAGAGCATCCGCGCCTTCGATCCGGTGAGCCAGCGCTCGGGCGACGCGCTCGCCGCGGCGCGCCTGCTGCCGCTGACGCTCTTCGACGGCGGCGCGAATGCGCGCCAGCGCCTCGCACAGCGGCTGGCGCAACATCTCGTCGCGCAGCTCGAGCCCGGCCACCGGCTGCCGATGGAGACGCAGGAGCGCCTGCATGGGCTCAACCAAGGCGTGCCGTTCAGCGGCTGGGAAGCGCTGCTGCCGCTCGCCGCCGAGGCGACGACGTCGCTGCCCGACCTGCTTCCCGGCGCCCTGCCGGTGGTCGTCGACCCGACGACGCTGAGCGAAGAGATCGACCTCTTCGCGCGCCGCCTCGAAGAGGACTACGAGGTGCGCCGCGCGCACGGCGACCTCACGGCGCCGCCGGACGAGCTGCTGGTGCCGGCCGCAGGAATCTCGAGCTTCGTCGAAGGCGCGCCGCTCCGCATTGGTCCGCAAATTGGCGACGCGACGCGCGTCACTCGCGCCAGTTCACCGATCGATTTCGGCGGCACCCCCACCGACGTCCTCCACGGCCAGCTGCCCCGCCTGCCGCGCGAGGTCGACGCCGCCCGCGCCCGCGGCGAGCGCTTCCTGCTCGTCGCCGAGGAGGAGCACCACGGCAACCTCGCCGAGCTGCTCGCCGGCCGCGACGTTCCGGTCGGCACCGTCGGCGGCGTCGAGCTGGTCCCGGGGGAGATCACCCGCGGCTTCCGCCTGCCGCCTGCCGGCGTTGTCGTCTTCGGCGAGCCGCAGCTCTGGCCCCGCCGGCCCACAGCCACGCGCCCGCAACGCCGCCCCGCCCGCTTCGGCGCCTTCCTCTCTGGCCTGCGCGACTTGAAGGTCGGCGACTTCGTGGTTCACGTCGACCACGGCATCGGCCAGTTCCTCGGCCTACGCACGGTCGCGCCGGAAGCCGGCGGCCCCACCGCCCTTCCCGCCACCGTGCGCGACGCCGCGCCCGCGGCCGGCGGCGCTGTCGAGGTGATGGAGCTCTCCTACGCCGGCGGCAAGACGCTGCTGCTACCACTCTCGCGCATCGACCAGGTGCAGAAGTACGGCGGCATCGAGGGCATGGCGCCCAAGCTCGACCAGCTCGGCGGCGCCTCGTGGAACAAGACCCAGGACCGCGTGAGGAAGAGCGTCAAGGCGCTCGCCATCAACCTGCTCGAGCTCTACGCCCAGCGGCAGATGGCGAAGGCGCCGGCGATGGCGCGCGGCTCCGACCTCGAGGGGCAGTTCGTCGCCGCCTTCGCCTACGACGAGACCGACGACCAGCTGGAGGCGATCGACGCCATCTTCGACGACCTCCAGCGCGAGCTGCCGATGGACCGCCTGCTGTGCGGCGACGTCGGCTTCGGCAAGACCGAGGTGGCGATGCGCGCCGCCTTCCGCGCCGTCGACAACGGCTACCAGGTGGCCGTGCTCGCCCCTACCACCATCCTCGCCGACCAGCACCTGGAGACCTTCCGCAAGCGCTTCGAGGGGCTGCCGGTGACGATCGAGATGATCTCGCGCTTCCGCAGCCCGGCCGAGATCAAGGACATCCGCGAGCGCACGAAGGCGGGCAAGGTCGACATCTTGATCGGCACCCACCGCCTCTTGTCGAAGGACGTCTCGCTGCCGCGGCTGGCGCTCCTCATCATCGACGAGGAGCAGCGCTTCGGCGTCGCCCACAAGGAGCGGCTGCGCGAGCTCAAGAAGACGCTGCACGTGCTGGCGATGTCCGCGACGCCGGTGCCGCGCACGCTGCAGCTGTCGCTCGCCGGCGTGCGCGAGCTGTCGGTGATCGAGACGCCGCCGCGCGACCGCATGGCGGTGGAGACGGCGATCCTGCCCCACACCCCGGAAGTGGTGCGCGAGGCCATCGAGTACGAGCGCGAGCGCGGCGGCCAGGTCTACTACGTCTACAACAAGGTCGAGGACATCGACCTGATGGCCGGCTGGCTGCGCGAGCTGGTGCCCGGCCTGCGCGTCACCGTCGGCCACGGGCAGATGGACGAGCAGGAGCTGTCGCGGCGCATGCACGCCTTCACCGCCGGCGATTACGACCTGCTGCTCGCCTCCACCATCATCGAGAACGGCATCCACATCCCGCGCGTCAACACCATGCTGGTGCACAACGCGCAGCGCTTCGGCCTGGCGCAGCTCTACCAGCTGCGGGGCCGCGTCGGGCGCAGCAACACGCTGGGCTACTGCTACCTGCTGGTGCCCTCCGACCGCGTGCTGCCCGCCGACGCGCGGAAGCGGCTCGACGCCCTGCGCGACTTCTCCGAGCTCGGCGCCGGCTTCCGCATCGCCGCCCGCGACCTCGAGATCCGCGGCGCCGGCAACATGCTGGGCGCCGAGCAGAGCGGCCACATCGCGGCGGTGGGCATCGAGACCTACATGAAGCTGCTCGAGGAGACCATGCGCGAGCTGCGCGGCGAGGTGGTCGAGGAGGCGCCGTCGGCCACGCTCGACCTGCCGGTGCCGATGGCCATCCCCACCGACTACATCGACAACGCCAACCTGCGCATGGAGGTCTACCGCCGCATCTCCACCGCCGAGGTCGAGCCCGAGGCGATCCTCGCCGAGCTGCGCGACCGCTTCGGCCCGCCGCCGCAGGCGGTCTACCAGCTACTCGAGGTCGCGCGGTTGAAGCGCCTCGCGGAGCGGCTGCGCGTGCAGTCGCTGTCGTGGGTGAAGGGCGAGCTGGTGATCCGCCTGCGCCGCGACGCCCGCATCGACCCCGAGCGGCTGGTCGAGCTGGTGTCGACGCGGCCGGATGCGAGCTTCTCCCCCAACGGCATCCTCACGTTGCGCCTGCGCGGCGAGGAGCTGATCGAAGCCGCGCG
>DATNCU010000272.1:0-6698 GCA_035607145.1 Thermoanaerobaculia bacterium | reverse complement strand
AGAGCAGAAGGGGTTCTGGAAGAAGCTCAAGCGCGGCCTCTTCATGACCCACACCGAGCTGCTCGAGCGGCTCGATGCGACGCTCTCCGGCCGCGACTTCCTCGACGAGCGGGTGCTCGAGCAGCTCGAGGAGACGCTGATCGGTGCCGACCTCGGCGTGGCGACTTCGCTCGAGCTCGTCGAGCGCTTGAAGGAAGAAGTGCAGAAGGGCGAGGCGAACGACGCGTTCTGGCTGCGCAAGCGGCTCGCCGACGAGGTGGGTCTGCTGCTGCTGCAGGCGCCGCGCCCGCGCGACACCGGCGGGCCGCGGGTGACGCTTGTCGTCGGCGTCAACGGCGTCGGCAAGACGACGTCGATCGCCAAGCTCGGCCGGCTGGCACAGTCGCGCGGCCGCAAGGTGCTGCTCGTCGCCGGCGACACCTTTCGCGCCGCCGCCGTCGAGCAGCTGGCGCTGTGGGCGCAGCGGTTGGGCGTCGAGCTGGTGCGCCAGCAGCACGGCGCCGATCCCGCGGCGGTCGTCTTCGACGGCATCCAGGCGGCGCGCGCGCGCGGCATCGACGAGGTGATCGTCGACACCGCGGGGCGGCTGCAGAACAAGGAGCACCTGATGCGCGAGCTGGCGAAGATCGGCCGCGTCGTCGAGCGCGAGGCGGCCGGCTGGCAGCGGCGCACGTTGCTGGTGCTCGACGCCACCACCGGCCAGAACGCGCTGTCGCAGGCACGCGAGTTCCTCTCCGTCGTGCAGGTCGACGGCGTCCTGCTCGCCAAGGTCGACGGCACGGCCAAGGGCGGCATGGCGGTGGCGATCGCGCGCGAGCTCAAGCTCCCCGTGCTCTACCTCGGTGTCGGCGAGACGGCGGACGACCTCGTCGAGTTCCGCCCGCGCGAGTTCGCGCAGGCGCTGCTGGCGTAACGTGGCGGGATGGGCGCGGCCGGGAACGATGCGGCGAGCGCCGCCGAGATCGCTGCCCTGAAGCGGGCCCTCGAGCTGGCGGCGCAGGGGCGCCACACCACCGCTCCCAACCCGATGGTGGGCGTTGTGCTGCTGCGCGACGGTGTCGAGATCGGCGCCGGCTGGCACCGCAAGGTCGGCGGGCCGCACGCCGAGGTGGAGGCGCTGCGCGACGTCGACGCGCGCGGCGCCACGCTCTGCGTCACCCTCGAGCCCTGCGCCCACCACGGTCGCACGCCGCCGTGCGTCGACGCCATCGTCGCCGCCGGCGTGCGGCGGGTGGTGGCGTGTCACGCCGATCCCGACTCGCGCGTCTCGGGCCTCGGTTTCTCGCGGCTTGGGTTCGCCGGCCTCGACGTCACCTGGGGGCACCTCGTCGAAGAAGCCGTGCGCCTGAACTGGAAGTACCTGACGGCGAAGCTGCTGCGGCGGCCGGCGGTGACGCTCAAGTGGGCGATGAGCCTCGACGGCAAGATCGCCACGCGCAGCGGCGACAGCCGTTGGATCTCGGCGCCGCCGGCCCGGCGCTGGTCGCTCGAGCTGCGCGAGGTCCACGACGCCATCCTCGTCGGCATCGGCACGGCGCTCGCCGACGACCCCATGCTGACGCGGCGGCTGGGCAAGGCGGAGGGCCCGATCCTGCGCATCGTGCTCGACCGGCGGCTGCGCCTGCCGCCCACGGCGAAGCTGTTCGACCAGCCGGGACCGGTGCTCGTCTACGCCGCCGCCGATGCGGACGCCGGGCTCGCCGCGGCGCTGCGCGCGCGCGGCGCCGAGGTGGCGCTGCTGCCGGAGGTGACGCCGGAGGCGGTGCTCGCCGACCTCGCGGGCCGCGCCGTGCAGAGCCTGCTGGTGGAAGGGGGCGCGGAGGTGTTGGGTGCCTTCGTCGCGGCCGGCACCTTCGACCGCGTCGAGGTCGTCTGCGCGCCGCTGCTGGTGCGCGGGCAGGACGCACCGGGCCCGCTCGGCGGCGCCGGCACCGAGAAGCTCGCGGACGCTCTTCGACTCGATACTCTGGAGGTACGGCGCCGCGGCCCCGACGTGCTGCTCGGCGCCTTTCGCGACGGATGTTTACGGGACTTGTCCGCGAGCGTGGCCGGGTAGCCGTCGACCCCGCGCCGTCTGAGCAGGGTGGCGTGCGGCTGCGCGTGCGCCACTCGGCGGCGCTCGGCGAGCTGCTCTCGGTGGGCGCGAGCCTCGCCGTCTCCGGCGTCTGCTTGACCGTGATCGAGCTCGTACCGGAGGAGTCGCTGGTCGAGCTGTCGCCGGAGACGCTGCGGCGCACGACGCTCGGCGCGCTGCGCGCGGGGTCGGAGGTGAACCTCGAGCCGGCGCTGCGCATGGGCGATCCGCTCGGCGGCCACTGGGTCCAGGGTCACGTGGACGGCACGGTCGCCGTGCTGGCGGTGGACACGGCCGGCGATCACCGCGAGGTGACCTGCGAGCTGCCGGAGGACCTCGCGCCGTTCGTGGTGGAGAAGGGCTCCGTCACCCTCGACGGCGTGAGCCTCACCGTCGCCGCGCTCGGCTCCGGACGCTTCGGCGTCGCGCTCATCCCGCACACGCTGGAGGTGACGACGCTCGGCGGCGTGCGCGCCGGCGACCGCCTCAACGTCGAGGTGGACCTGCTCGGCAAGTACGTGCACCGCGCGCTGGCGCTGCGAGGGCTCGCGTGAGCCGCGCGGTAGCGACGGCGCTGTTGCGCGAGCAGGCGGCGGACCCGTGGCGCTGCTGGATCCGCCACGCGCCCGCACGCTGGCCGGGGCCGGACCGGCCATGGATCGATGTCGCCGCAGGCAGGCTCGGCAACAGCGACGGCGAACCGGAAATGTTGACCGCGCTACTCGGACAACGGTTGGACGACGTCCTCTATTTGCCGCCAGTGGGGCCAGCGCTCGCAGGAGCGCGCGATCGGCTTGCCGCGCAGCATTCTGTGCGTGGCACGCCGGTGCTGGTGCAGTTGCTGCCAGGCGATCCGCTGCCGCAGGTCGGCAGCGATGCGGCAAATGTGGTGGTGTTACTGGACTTGCTCCCTGTGGCGCTCGGACGTGACCCGCTTGCGTTAGGCACGTCAGCGGATGCTGAGTCCCAGGGCGCTGACACGCGCGCGAGCCTCGGACCAGCAGTTGAGTCCTCGGCGAAGGCATCGGAAGTCATCGGGCGTAGAGCGACGCTCAAGGCGGCACTTTGGCCGCTCTTGCCCGGCTGCGACACTGACGATACAGCTGACTTCCTGGCCGCATCCGTCGCTCTTGCGGGTATCGCCGTCCTCCAGGCCGCGCCGCTCGAATTGACCGGGCGTGATCGTCGTTGGCTTGGCGACTCAATGGACGAGGCGAGCTACTTGCGCCTCTTCCACGGCCAGGCGCTGTCTCCCTTGCCGTTGGCGCGGGCTGCGGTCCGCCACGGCCTGCTTCCGCTGCTGCCGCGGCCGTTGCCGCGGCCGCCATTGCTCGGCGCCGGCAACCTGCGCATCGCCGGCGTCCTCACCGCCTGCGGCGAGCTCTGCCTACTCCTCGGCGAGCCCGAGAGCCGCGCCCAGGCCCTCCTACGGGCGGCGCGCTTCGCGGAGCGCGAAGGGCGCGACCTCGCCGCGCTCGCGCGCGAGGGGAACCTCGCGGTGTTTCCCTGGCTCGAGGGCGAGGCGCTGCAGGTCGCCGCCGAGGTCGCCGGCGGCGACGAGCCGCGGCTCTGGCGGCAGCTACTTTCGCGCCTGCAGACCGCGTAGCGGCGGCTGCTGTCGACGCCGCGGCGGGGCCGGCGCGCAGGCTTGGTGCAGCAGCTCCATCTTCGCCGCGTATTGCCGCGCGGCGTAGCGGCTGTCGATCATCGCCAACCGCCGCAGCTCTTCCCGGCCGTCTTCGTCGAGCAGCGTCAGCAGCCGCTCGAGGTCGCGTTCGTCCAACGACAACAGACGGCCGACGCCTTTGCTGGTAAGGCGCAGTCCGTCGCTCGCCAGCACCGCGGCGAGCAACTCGACCGTCAGCGGCGTGCTCTCATTGATGGTGTACTCGATCTCCGGCGCGGCCCTGCCGACGGCCTCGTCCACGTCGACGATGTAGACCCAAGTCACGCTCGCGGCGCCCTGGCGAGCGAACCAGTCCCGCATCCCAGCCTGCTGCGCGCCGGTGACGTTGATGTCGTTGACGAAGATGACGGCGCGGCCGGCGAGCGCCGGTTCGTCGATCAGCAGGCTGTGCCAGTACGCACGGGAGCGCCGGCGCGCGCTCCAGCTCAGCCGGCTGTACTTGTAGGCACGGTTTAGCTCGCGATGGGCGGGATCCGGGGTGCGTTGACGGAGGTCGACCCGTCGCAACGCGACCCCGGGCTGCAGCCGGCCGCGCAGCAGCTCGTCGACCGCCTCGCACAGGAGGTTGGCGCCGCTGGGCAAGGCGTCGGTGGCCGGGGCCGTCAGCACCCAGTCGCGATGGCCGGGGTCGTCGGCGATGGCGCGCTCGACCAGCGGCAACAGCAGCCGCGAGTAGTACGCGACGCTCGCCGCCTCGCCGAGCTTCATCGTCGAGTAATGCGCGAAGACGGGATCGCCGAGGCCGACGGGTAGTCGCGTCACCCGGTGCAGGCAGAGCACGCTTTCGGGCAGTGCCTCGCGCGGCGGCGTCACAGCGAAGATCCTACGCGTGTGGGCGCTGCGGGGGCGTGCCGGCGACCGCTGCCGCCGCGATCCGCCCTTCGCGCAGCGTGACGATGCGATCGCAGAAGGCGTCGGCCTGGCGCAGGTCGTGGGTGATGAGCAGCACAGCCAAGCCGTGGTCGCGGCGCAGCGCGTCGAGGCGCTCGAGCCACGCCCACTTGGCCGGCGCATCCAGCATCGACGTCGGCTCGTCGGCCACGATCAAGCGCGGTTGCCCGATCAGCGCCCGGGCGAGGGCGACCCGCTGGCGTTGTCCGCCGGAGAGGGCCTCGACGCGGCGGTCGAGGTAGTCCGCCGGCGGCGCGAGTCCCGCCTCGGCTAGCGCTGCCGCGACGGCGGCTGCGTGGCGCTCCCTCGGTACGCCGGCGAGGCGGAGCGGCTCGGCGACGATCGTTCGCACGCGCTGGTGGAAGGGCAGCGCCGAGAAGGGGTCCTGGAGGACGAGGTGCGCCCGCCGCCGGTGTCGGCGCAGCTCTGGGCGCCGCAGCGCGGCGAGATCGCGCCCGAGTAGCGTCACGCGGCCGCGCGTCGGTTGCAGCAAGCCGAGGGAGAGGAAGGCGAGCGTGCTCTTTCCCGCGCCGCTCGGTCCGACCAGGCCGACCGACTCGCCGGCGCTCACCTGGAGCGAGACGCCGCGCAGGCCGGCGCCGGTGGAGTAGGCGAAGTCGACGTCCGCGAGCTCGAGCACCGGCTCGGCGGCTTCGCGCGACATCGAGGCGAACCGCGGCCGAGGCCGCGCCGCCTCGGCGAGCACCTGACCGGCGATGCTTCGCGGGCCAGCGAGCAGAGCGGCCGGTGTCCCGCTCTCCACGACCCGGCCGCCGTCGAGCACGGCGAGCCGATCGCAGTGCCGCTCGAGCAGGGCCAGGTCGTGCGCGATGAGCAGCAGCACCATCCGCCGCTCGCGGCACAGCCGCACCAGCAGCGCCAGCACCTCCGCGGCGCGCTCGCCGTCGAGGCCGGAGGTCGGCTCGTCGGCTAGCAGCAGCCGCGGCCGGCGGCAGAGCACCATCGCGATCACTACCCGCTGCCGCATGCCGCCGGAGAGCTGGTGCGGATACGCCCGCGTCACGCTGGCCTCCAGCCCGACCTGCTCGAGCGCGCGCGCGGTCGTCGCCTCCACGTCGTCGCGCTCGCCACCCAGCTTCGCCACCTCGCGCAGCTGCGAGCCGATGCGCCGCACCGGGTTGAGCGACTGCATGGCGGCCTGCGGCACCCAGGCGACCTCCGCGGTCCGCCCGCGCCCGCCTCGACCCTTCTTTTCAACCTCGCGCAGCAGCTCCCGTCCCCCGAGCCACGCCGCGCCCCTGTCGATCCGCGCCGCCGGCGGCAGCAGCCCCAGCAGCGCATGCGCCAGCGTGCTCTTGCCGGAGCCGGAGGCGCCCAGCAGTCCCACCACCTCGCCGTCCGCAGCCGCGAGGTCGAGCCCGCGGAGCACCGTCGCATCGCCGTAGCCCATCTGGAGATCTCGCACTTCGAGCAACTGGCTCGGGCCAAGCTCGGGCGCCGGTGCGGAGGGGACCACCGCCGCCCGCAGTGCCGCGCCGCGCGGCTCGCCGACGCCGAGCAGCGCGAAGCCGGTGACCAGCAGGGCGATCCCCAGTCCCGGCGGCAGCACCCACCACAACCAGGCGTCGCCGAGGAACGCCGCGCGCGCATTCGCGTAGTAGAGCGTGCCGCCCCAGCCCGCCCACGCCGGGTCGCCGAGACCGAGGAACGACGCCGACGCTTCGAGCAGCACCGCGTGATGGGTGAGGCGCGCGAGCTGAGCGAGCACCAGCGGCCGCAGCGCCGGCAGCACGTGGCGAACGAGGATGCGCGCCTCGCCCGCGCCCATGGCGCGCTGCGCCACCACCGAGTCGGCGTGGCGCAGGGCGGCAGCCGCGGGACGCAGCTCGCGCGCGCAACGCGCCCACGAGCTGACGATCAACACCGCGATCAGCATGCCGCGGCTGGGACCGACGTAGAACGCCACCACCAGCACCAGCGGCAGGGTGGGGAGCGTGAGCTGGAAGTCCACCAGCCGCATCGCCGTGAAGTCCCACCAGCCGCCGAGGTAGCCGGCGCTGGCGCCCATCAGGGTGCCGATCGCGG
>DATNCU010000259.1:0-2048 GCA_035607145.1 Thermoanaerobaculia bacterium | reverse complement strand
CCGTGGATCTCGAGGTCGCCGCCGAGCACCAGGAAGGGGCCGTTGAACGGGCCCGCCCCGACGAGGTAGATGAGATCGAACCCGGCGCTGCCGACGGCGTCATCGATCGCCGCCTGCAGGTTGGCGTGGGTGCAGGGCGGGTTGCCGTTGTTGCCCACCCAATAGAGGTTGGCGGCGGCCGGCGTAGCGATCAGCAGGGATCCGAGGAACAGCCCGGGGAGCAGCGCGTTGAGGCGTCTCATGCCGAAGACGCGGCGCCGCAGCGCTGCGACTGCCATCGGTGCTCGCGCGCGGCGCTACACTCGCCGCAGTGTCCCCGGCAGACGCCTCGGACGGCACCTCCCACGGCGAGGTCACCGAGCTGCTGCGCGCCTGGCGCGGCGGCGACGCGGTGGCACACGAGGCGCTGCTGCGCCGCGTCTACGACGAGCTCAAGCGCGTGGCCGCGGCGCAGCTGCGAGGCGAGCGCGGCGGCCACACGCTGCAGCCGACGGCCCTCGTTCACGAGGCCTTCATGCGACTACTCGGCCAGACCCGCGTCGACTGGCAGGACCGCCGACACTTCTTCGCCATCGCGGCGACGACGATGCGGCGGGTGCTCGTCGACCACGCCCGCGCCCGCCTCGCCGACAAGCGGGCGCATCAGCGGGTGACGCTCACCGGCGGCGCCGAGGTGTTCGCCGACGCGGCGCTCTCCCCCGAGACGCTGCTCGACCTCGACGGCGCGCTCGACCGCCTCGCCACTTCCTTCCCGCGCGCCGCCCGCGTTGTCGAGCTCCACTTCTTCTCCGGCCTCGAGTTCGCCGAGGTGGCCGCGGCGCTCGAGGTGGCGCCGCGCACGGTGATGCGCGACTGGAGCTTCGCCCGCGCCTGGCTGCGGCGCGAGCTGCGCAACGCCGCCGCGTCGTGAGCCTTCCGCGATCAGCGACGACCCTGCGATGAGCGACGACCCGCGCCTGCCCGAGCTGTTCGCCATCGCCAGCGACCTCGCGCCCGGGCCGCGCGCAGCCTGGCTTGCAACCCTTGGGCGCGACGAGCCGGAGCTCGCCCGCGAGCTCTCGGAGCTGCTCGCCGCCGCCTGCGACACCACCGAGCTGCTCGACCGCTCGCCACTCCCCTTCGGCGCCGCCGCGGCACCGGCGCTGCCGCTGCGCGTCGGCCCCTACCGCGTGCTGCGCGAGCTGGGGCGCGGCGGCATGGGCCGCGTCTACCTCGCCGAGCAGGAGGGAGACGGCTTCCGGCGCACGGTCGCGCTCAAGCTGCTCCAGGGCACCGCGGCGACGCCGCAGGCGCTCTTGCGCTTCGCCTCCGAGGTGCGCATCCTCGCCACCCTCGAGCACCCTGGCATCGCCCGTTTCCTCGACGGCGGCCGCACGAGTGACGGCATCGGATACATCGCGCTCGAGTACGTCGAGGGCGTCGATTTGCTCGCTCACGCCGCGGCGGGCGAGCTCGACGTCGAGGCGCGGCTTCAGCTGTTCCTCGCCGTGCTCGACGCCGTCGCCTACGCGCACGGCCGCCACGTGGTGCATCGGGACTTGAAGCCCAGCAACGTGCTGGTGGGGACCGACGGCCGCCCGCGCCTGCTCGACTTCGGCATTTCCAAGCTCGTCGACGCCGACGCCCAGGGGCAGCCGACGCGCACCGAGATGCGGGCGCTCACTCCGGCGTACGCGAGCCCCGAGCAGATGCGCGGCGACCCGGTCACTGCCGCGTCCGACCTCTACTCGTTGGGCGTCGTGCTCTACGAGCTGCTCACCGGCGCGCGGCCGTACCGCACCACGTCGGGGACGCCGCGCGAGCTCGAGCGCGCCGTGCTCGAAGAAGACCCCGAGCCGCCGAGCACTGCGGCGCGACGCGCCCGCCGAGCCGAGGAGTCGAAGGACGACGCGGCAACGTCGACCCAGTCGACCACGCGGCCGCCCGCCGGCGACATCGATCCCGACCTCGACGCCATTTGCCTCAAGGCGCTGCGCAAGGAACCGGCGGCGCGCTACGCGACCGTCGCCGACTTCGCGGCCGACCTGCGGCGCTACCTCGCCGGCGAG
>DATNCU010000226.1:0-6026 GCA_035607145.1 Thermoanaerobaculia bacterium | reverse complement strand
GCGCGATGCGCGCGGCGGCGGGCGCTGCCCACGGCGAGGGCACTCGCCTTGCGTGCGGCCGCGCCGCGCTGCGCTACGCTCGCGCGCCGACATGGGAGCGTCGCCGATCGTCGTCGTGGGCGGAGGGCTGGTGGGTCTCGCCACCGCCCGCGCGCTACGCGCGGCCCTGCCCTCGGTGCCGCTGGTGCTGCTCGAGAAGGAGCCCGAGATCGCCCGCCACCAGAGCGGGCGCAACAGCGGCATCCTGCACTCCGGCCTCTACTACAAGCCGGGCAGCCTCAAGGTGCGCTTCGCGCGCGAGGGGCGGCAACGCTTGCTCGCCTTCTGCAGCGAGCGCGGCATCCGCCACGAGGTCTGCGGCAAGGTGGTGGTGGCGACGCGCGCCGCCGAGCTGCCGCGGCTCTCCGCATTGCAGGCGCGCGCGGCCGAGAACGAGGTGGAGACGCAGTGGCTCGACCCCGCGGCGCTCGCCGCGCGCGAGCCGCACGTGCGCGGCGAAGCGGCCCTGTTGGTGCCCTCGACCGGAATCGCCGATTACCCTGCCGTGGCGCGGTCTCTCGCTGCCGAGCTCGTCGACAACGGCGTGGCGCTGCGGCGCGGCGTTTCTCTCACCGCCATCGACGATGCCGCGGGCGGCCTGCGCCTCCACACCTCCGACGGCCCGCTCGACGCCGCCTTCCTCGTCAACTGCGCCGGTCTCTTCTGCGACCGCATCGCCCGCCTCGCCGGCGTCGATCCTCCCGTGCGCATCGTCCCGTTTCGCGGCGAGTACTACCGGCTGCGCGATAGCGCGCGCACTCTCATCCGCCACCTCGTCTATCCGCTGCCCGATCCCGCGGTGCCCTTCCTCGGCGTGCACCTGCACCGGACCGTCGACGGCGAGGTGTGGGCCGGGCCCAACGCCGTGCTCGCCGGCGCGCGCGAGGGCTATCGTCGCCGCGACCTCTCAGCACGCGACGCCGGTGAGGTGCTCGGCTTCGGCGGCTTCTGGCGACTCGCCGCGCGGCTCGGCGGCAAAGGAGTGGCCGAGCTGCTGCGCGCCACCAGCAAGCGGCGCTTCCTCGCCGAGGCGCGGCGCCTGGTGCCGGCCCTCGCGCTCGCCGACCTGGTGCCGGCGCCGGCGGGAGTGCGCGCCCAGGCGGTCGACCGCGCCGGCAACCTGGTGGACGACTTCCTCGTACTACCTGGCGAGCGCTCTCTGCACGTGCTCAACGCGCCGTCGCCGGCGGCGACTTCCTGCCTGCCCATCGGCGAGCACCTGGCGGCCCAGGTCACCGCGGTACTCTGATGGGCGGGCGCCGTCGGCGGTGAACCGACGCGCGGGGCCGCCGCACTCACCGCCGAGGTGCCGACCATGATGCGATCCTTTCTCGAACAGTTATGCCCGCCGCGAAGACGCGTCGGGCTGGTGCTGTTCCTCGCCACCGTCGCCGCGCTTTGGGGAGCGCCGGCCGCCGCCGCCGACTATGCCGTCGATCCCGCCCGCAGCACGCTGCTGGTGCGGGTGTGGAAGGAGGGAGCCGGGTCGATCTTCGCCCACGACCACATAGCCCGCGCCACCAGGCTCAGCGGCAGCCTGCGCTGGGATCCGGCAAAGCCCAACGCCTCGGCCGTGGAGATGAAGGTCGAGGCCGCCGGCCTGGTGATGGACGAGCCCAACATCCGCCGCCGCTTCGACCTGCCTCCCATAAGCGCGGTCAACCGCCGCGAGATCCAGAACACCATGCGCGGCCCCAAGCAGCTCGACGTCGCCAACTTCCCCACCATCGCGTTTCGCTCGCAGCGCGTCGAGAGCACCGGCGAGGGCAAGCTGCGCATCACCGGCGCCTTCACCCTTCACGGCAAGACCCGCGAGGTGACCTTCCCGGCCACCGTCGACCGCCGCGGCGAATACCTCCACGCCACCGGCAGCTTCCGCTTCCTACAGAGCGACTACGGCATCACTCCCTACAGCTTCCGCGGCGCGGTGAACAACCGCGACGAGGTGGAGCTGCAGGTGGAGCTGGTGGCGAAGTAGGACGGCCTCGGCGACCGTCAAACTCCGCGCAAGCGGCGCGGGACAGCCCCCTAACGCGTGCGGCTGAGCGGCAGCCAGTCGAGCAAGGCGACGTTGATAGGGACTCGCGGGCCCTCGTCTTCGTCGCGCTCCACGTCTGGCTTGTGCGTGTCTGCGGGCGCATCCCTAAGCAGCGTCGAGCAGGGGACGAGCGGGCTCCCGACCCATCCCGCCACCTCCCCCAGGTCGCGATTCGCGCGGCGGCAAGCGCGGCGCATCCAATAGGCCGGGTCGAGCTGCCAGAGCATGACCCTCCCGTCTTCCGTGCCGGCGGCGAACAACGCTTTCACCGGGTGCCGCGCCAGAGCGTTCACGAAGTCGGGGTCCGGCGGATCTTCGTTGTCGGGAATGCTGCCGAGGCGTTCGCGGGTATCGACGTCGAGCAGCTCGAGCGAGCCGTCGTTGCACCCGGTAACGAGCGTCCGCCCATCCTGGCGAAACGCCGCCGAGAACGATCGCTCGCATTCACCATCGAACGACACCGGCTCGCTCGCGGTGAAATCGATGATGGTGATCCGCGCCGTGCCGGCGTCGACGACGGCCAGCCGGCGCCCGTCGGGCGAGAACGCGAGATCCGCTGCTGCCGTACCGGCGGTCTTCCAAGCGCGAATGAACCTTAGCGACTTCGCGTCCCACGCGGCGACGTTGCCGTCGTTGTCGCCGGCGACGAGGAGCTTGCCCTGCGGACTGAACGCGATCTTCATCACGTAACCGAGCTTGGCGCCGGAAAGGGTCGTCGTGCTGGAGCCGCGCCTCACCCGAACGCTGCCGTCTTCGTTGCCCGTAACGCTTCCGTCGGCACCGGCGACTACCGCGGTGACGCGGTCGCCTCTCTCTAGCGGAGGCATGTCGCTGCGCTGGCGCGAGACCAGGTCGATGCGAAAACGATCGTCGTCGAGCGTCGTGGCGATCACGGACGTTCCGGCGGCGTCGAATCCGACCTCCTGGATCGACGCGCGTACGCGTTGCACGACTTCCGCGAGCGGCTGCCGTTCAGCGAGATCGAGCACGTAGATGCGCGGCTCCTCGCTGGCCAGCGCGAGACGTGACGTGCCGGGCTCGAACGCGACGGCGAAGGTGCGCTCGCGCGTCGGGAAGGTCACCAGCGGCGCCGGGTCGTCGTCAGTCCAGACCCGGACAGCCTTCGCCCCCGCGGCCGCCAGCCGCTCGCCGTCGAACGCGAGTCCGAAGACGAACTCGCCCGCTGTCAAGCGGCGCTCGCTGCTGAGGTCCGCGCTCCGTAGCCACTCGATCGTGCCGTCCGCAGTGCCGGCGATGACCCTGTCGCCCTGGGCGGCGAGAACGGTGACGTCACCACTGAGAGCTCGTTCCTGGCGGTTGGAGAGCGCTCCGCCCGCGAAGCTCCACGCAACCAGCGAACCACGTCCTTCGACCACCACCAGCGTCGCGCCGTCGTCCGCAAAGACGGCGGCGTTGATTCGGCGCTCGTTGTCGAGCGGCAGCTCCTTGGACGTCGGCGGGGTCGCGCCCAGGTCCCAGAGCAGCGCACCGTGCGAGTAACCCGCGACGAGGAAGCGCTGGTTCGGATGCAGCGCCAGCGTTTCCACCAGCCCGCGTCTGGCGACCAGAGGTGTTGCGATCTCGCGGCGCAAAACCGCGTCCCAGCGGTGAACCGCTCCATCCCATCCGCCGCTCATGAGAAAGCTACCGTCGGCCGCGAAGGTCAGCGCCGAGATCTGGTCGCTTCCGGCAGCGATCGTGCCGAGCTCTTTCCACGTCGCGGTATCGAAGACGCGCAGCGTGCCGCCGTCGCCGCCCGAGACCAGGCGGCCGCCCCGGGGGTCGAACGCGATCGCCTCGGCGTTGCGCTGATTGGTGTGCAGAATCACCGCGAGCCGCGGCTGTCCCTGCGCTGCGTTGAGCAGGGCGCGCAAGGCACTGCTCGTCGGCGCCGCCTGATATGCCGCCACCGCGCGGAGCATCGACTCATCGAAGTTGTGCGTGTCCCAGAGAGCGGCCGCTTGGCCCGCGAGCCGGTTGGCCAGGCTGATGCGGCGGCTCTCCGCCCGCTGCCTCGCGATGACGGCCAGGACAACGACGGTGGCGACGAATGCCGCCGTTGCGGCGCCGATCGCGAAGCGGCGGCGGGTCTCTGCGCGCTTGCTCGCGGCCACCAGCTTGCGATGCTCGTCCGTCGGCGCCGGCTCTCGCTTCCCCTCCGCGGCCGCGAGCCAGCGCTCCGCTTCGCGCAACGCCGCGCCGCGCAGCACCGTTCCGTCGCGGGCATTGATGAGGAACCGCGTGTGCTGGCGAAGATGCAGCGGATCGATCTCGATGGCGGTCTGGATGCGCTCCATCGCACGCGGATCCGCGAGGCGGATCCAGTTGATGTCGGCCAGATCGGGCGGTGCGGCGGCAGGCTGGGTGTCGTCGATCGCGACCGGGATGATCCGCTTGCCGCGGTCGCGGGCATGCTCGAACTCCAGGCGGCATTCGCGCGAGCGCAGCGCGTGCGCTGAGACGGCGAACATAAAGATCTCGCGGCGGTCGATAGCCAGCGCGATCTCTTCCCGGAACAGCGATGCCTCCGGCAGCTGCGTGACGTCCATCCAAACGTCGTGCTCCCGGCGCGTGAGCTCGTCCCGCAGGCCCTCGATCGCGGCGCGGTCGACGCGCGCATAGGAGATGAAGATCGTCGCCATGCTCGGAGTTGATCAGCGCCGCGGTCGTTACGTTGGCCGAGAATCGTTGAGCGGAGGCGAGCGGTGCCCGCGGGTGGTCGCTGCTACGCGGGCACGGCGAGCGGCACGGCCGGCTCGGGTGCAAGCTCGGCCATCACCTCGGCCACCTGCTCCCAGCCGACGCGCAGCAGGAAGCTGTTGTTGCGGCCATAGGATTTCTGGCCGAGGAGGAAGAAGCGCGGCTCGGGGCTCTTGAGCGCCTCGACGCCGTGCGTCGTCTGCTGCAGGCAGTCGCTGCCGCCGGCGGCGGCGAAGAGCGCCGCCGAGAGCTTCATCGGTCCGCAGGTGGCGTAGCACTCGTGCACCTGCAGCTGGCGGTAGAGACGATGGTCCCCCACCGCGCCGGTGAGCGACAGCACGCGATCGACGGTCACCTCCTGCGGCTCGCCGACGGTCTTGCGCAGCGTCACCTTCACCTTGCCATCCGCGTCGGCGAGGCGGTCGACGGCGACGCCGCGGTAGGCCCACACGGCGGGCGAGGCGCCGCCGGCGAGCGCGGCGGCGGCGGCGGCGAGGCGCGAGCGCTCGGGCAGCGGGTCGTCGATGCGGGCGCCGAAGGCGGGGCTCTCGGAGCGCAGCGCCCACAGGACGCGGGTGCCGGGTGCGGTGGCCGCAAAGTCCGCCAAGTCGCGCGCCGCCGTCTGCGCCGAGTGACCGGCGCCGACGAGCAGCACGATGCGGCCGGCCCACTGCGCGCCCTCGCGCGCGAGGTCGGGGATGCGACGGACGATCCTCGCGGCCAGCTGCTCCTCGCCCGGCGCCGGGATGCCGCCGTCGCCGAGGGTGTTCGGCGAGCTCCAGGTGCCGGTGCAGTCGAGCACCACCTCGGCGCTCTCGATGCGCTCCTCGCCGCCTTCCTCGACGAGCAGGCGGAAGGGGTGGCCGGCGCGCGCGGCGGTGGCGATCTCCTCGTGCTTGAGCAGACCCTGGCGACCGACCGCGCGGACGCGTGCGCCTAGCCGCAGGTGCGGCGCGATTGCGGCCGATTCGGCGATGGGCAGCAGCACGCGCTCGCGCAGCTCGGCGCCCGTGGGGCAGACGTGATCGTCCGCCGGCGGCTCCGCGCCGAGCGCGGCAAGGTGCCGCCGCTGACGCGGCGACACAGACAGCGACCACGGCGTGAAGAGGCGTACGTGCGCCCAATCGGCGACGTGGCCGGCGGGCGCGGCCGCCGCTTCGTAGACGGTGAAGGGCAGCTCCGCTTCAGCGGCGGCGAGGGCCGCTTCGAGGCCGATGGGTCCGGCACCGAGGATGGCCAGGCGGGGCGC
>DATNCU010000217.1:0-5393 GCA_035607145.1 Thermoanaerobaculia bacterium | reverse complement strand
CTCTGCGCTGACTCGCGTGTCGGCACCGAAGGTCTGCGTGCGCTCCGCGGCGGCCAGCACGTCGGCCTCGACGATCCGGCCGGCCGGGCCGCTGCCGACGACGTTGGCGAGGTCGATACGCCGCTCCACCGCGAGCCGTCGCGCCGCCGGGCTCGCCTTCACGCGCGCACCTTCCGTGGGCATCGCCTGCTGGACCGGCACGGGCTCGCCTTCCCCCGCGCCCGGCACCCGCCACGTCGCCTCGACCGCGGCCGCGTCGGCCGGCTCCGCCGGCGCCTCCTCCCCCTCGTCGAGCACGTACCCGATCAACCCCTCGATCGCCAGCGGATCGCCCACTTTCGCGACCTGGTACAGCACGCCGCTCGCCGGCGACTCGAGGTCGTAGCTCGCCTTCTCGGTGGTGATCTCCGCCACCAGCTCGCCCGCCTCGACGCGCGCGCCCGGCTCCACCAGCCAGCGCGCGAGCACGCCCTCGGCGGTGTACATGCCGAAGGTGGGCATGACGATGCGCACCGCCATCAGAACAGCTCTTCGACCGCGGCGATCACCCTGTCGGCGTCGGGGGCGTAGAGGTTCTCGAGCACGGCGGCGAACGGCACCGGGCAGTCGGCGGCAGTGACGGTCTTGATCGGCGCGTCGAGCCAGTCGAAGCCCTTGTCGGCGACGCGGGCCGCGACGTCGCGCGCCATCGAGGCCGTCGGCGTGTCCTCGTCGACCACGACGAGGCGATGCGTACGCGCTACCGACTCGAGCACCGTCGCCTCGTCGAGCGGCGCGAGCGTCAGTAGATCCACCACTTCGGCCTCGGTGCCCTCGGCAGCGAGCTTCTCGGCGGCCTCGAGGCAGACGTGGGTCATGCGGCCGATGCCGGCGAGCGTGACGTCGCTGCCGCGGCGCACCACCTCGGCCTTGCCGATCGGCACCGTGTACTCGCCCTCGGGGACGGCGCCCTTCGCCGCGGTGCCGAGGAACTTGTGCTCCATCACCACCACCGGGCCGTCGTCTTCGATCGCCGCGAGCATCAGCCCCTTGGCGTTGTATGCCGTCGACGGCACCACCACCTTGAGCCCCGGCACGTGCGCCAGCACCGCGTAGAGCGTCTGCGAGTGCTGCGCCGCGGCGCCGCCGCCGTAGCTGCGCTTGAAGCCGTGGGTACCGTAGGCGGTGCGAATGACGAGCGGCAGCTTCAGTTGGCCGCCCATCATGTAGCTCATCTTCGCCGCCTGGTTGACGACCTGGTCGTAGCAGCAGCCGATCAGGTCGACGAACATGATCTCGACGACGGGCCGTAGCCCTGTCATCGCCGCGCCTACCGCGGCGCCGACGAAGCCCATCTCGGAGATCGGCGTGTCGAGCACGCGGCCGGGGCCGAACTCGCCGATGAGGCCGCGCGTCGCGCGTAGCGGGCCGCCCCAGGCGTCGGCGAGGCCGAGGTGGGCGCGGCCAGCGGCGCCGGCGACGTCCTCGCCCATGACGAGGACGCTCGGATCGCGCCGCATCGCCAAGCGCAGCGCGTCGTTGATCGCCTGGCTGAAGGTCAGCTCGCGCGTGGCGACTTCGGCCACGGTCACGCCTGCGCTCCCGCCGCGCGCGGCGAATCGACGTAGACGCACGTGAGCAGCTCCTCAGGCCCCGGCAGCGGGCTCGCTTCGGCGAAGGCCACCGCCTCGTCGAGCCGCGTGCGATTGCCGGCGTCGAGCGCGTCGACCTCGCCCGCCTCGAAGCCCTCGGCGAGCAGCCGCGCGCGGAAGAGCCGCAGCGGGTCGCGCTCGCGCGCCGCGCGCTCCTCGTCCGCCAACCGATAGCGCAACGTGTCGTCGCCCTGATGGTGGCCGTGGAAACGGTAGGTCATGCACTCGACGAGGCTCGGGCCCTCGCCCTCGCGCCCCCGCCGCACCGCCTCGTCGGCGGCGGCGAAGACCGCCAACACGTCCTGCCCGTCGACGGTGACGCCGGACATGCGGTAAGCGGCGGCGCGGTCGGCGACGCGGTCGCAGGCGAGCGCATACTCGGCCGGCGTCGCCTGCGCGTACCCGTTGTTCTCGCAGACGAAGACGACGGGGAGCTTCCAGATCGCGGCGAGGTTCATAGCCTCGTGCACGACCCCCATGCTCGCCGCGCCCTCGCCGAAGAAGGCCACCGCCACCTGGTCGGTGCCGCGCACGCGCGCCGAGAGTGCCGCCCCCACCGCGTGCGGCGTGCCCATGCCGACGATGGGGTTGACGCCGAGCATCCCCACCGAGACGTCGGTGATGTGCATCGAGCCGCCCTTGCCGCGGTTGGTGCCGGTCGACTTGCCGTAGAGCTCGGCGAGCATCTTCCGCACGTCGACGCCCTTGGCCACGCAGTGGCCGTGGCCGCGGTGGGTGGACGCTATCCAGTCGTCGCTGCGCAGCGCGGCGCAGACCCCCACCGCCACCGCCTCCTGGCCGGTGTAGAAGTGCACCGGCCCCATCGGCACGCCGCGCTCGACGAGCGTCTTGAGGCGGTCCTCCAGCTCGCGCACGAGGCCCATCCGCTCGTACATCCAGAGCAGCTTTTCTCGGGGCGGGAGAGCGGAGGCGGGAGAGGCCATTGCGAGGTCGCGGCGATGGTATCAGGCGCGGCGTCATAGCGTTCCGCGGCCCGACTGCTGTAGCTTCGCCGCTTCAATTCGAAAGAAGAGGTCCCATGCGGCGGCAGGCTCGCGGGCGGTCACGGCTCGGTCTCGTGGTGGCGGTAGGGTGCGCGTTCGGGCTGCTCGCCGCGTGCAGCTCGAAGGAGAGCTTCAAGATCCTGCGCACCAGCGTGCTCTGACCCTCGCTGCCGATGCCCGCGCACCGCATCTCCGCCGCTCCCGGAAGGAAGGCCAGGGCCCTGCTCGCGGCCCTCGTCCTGCTGGGCTGCGGCGGAGGTAACGGATCGAGCCCGGCGGGCGACAACGGGAGCACTACCCGCCGAGCCACTTCCGCCCCTGCCGGTGGCTCTGCCGCGGCGGGCGTCACCTCCGGCGATGCCCGCACCGGTGGCGAAGCTCCCGCGCTCCCGCTCGCCGCCGACCGTATGTCAGTGCTGGCGGCGCTGCGGGCGAGACGCTTCGCCGACCTCGATCGCTTGTTGGGCGCCCTAGCGCGCGCCGCGGCCGAGGATCCCGCGGGCCGCGAGCTCGTGGCCGACAACGCCTTCGCGGCTTTCAACATTGCCGATCCCAGCCTCGAGGCGTTGCTGGACGAGTGGCTCGAGAAGATGCCGGGTGCGCCGACCGGCCTCGCCGCTCGCGCGCTCTATCGCAACAGCCGTGCGTGGGAGGCGCGTGGCGGTCGCTGGACCCGCGAGACGCCGGACGCTGCATTCGCCGAGATGGCCCGCTGGCTCGAGTCCGCAGCCGCGGACGCCCAGGCCGCGGTGGACCAGCGCCCGGAGCTGGCGAGCGCGTGGAGGGTCCTCCTCAACGCTCACCACGGGGACCGCCGGCGCCTCGGCGCCGTCGCCCGCGACGCGCTCGACGCCCTGCCGGCCAGCTTCCCGATCCGCTCGACGATCCTCCACTTCCTGCTGCCCCGCTGGGGCGGCAGCTATGAGGCGATGGAGGAGGTGATCGCCGACGCCCAGCCCCTGCAGTCGCGGAATGCCAACCTCCGCCGCCTGCGGAATCGGATCGCGATCGACCGCGCCGACATGGCCATCGGCGAAGGCGACGTCGCCGCTGCCGAGCGCTGGCTCGCCGCGGGTCTTGCCGCCGGCGGCCCCGACTGGGAGCTCTTCCAAGAGCGTGCCGACCTGCGCCGCAAGCAGAAACGTATGAGCGAAGCGCTCGCCGACGTGGACCGCGCGCTGGAGCTCTGGCCCGACGAACCCAAGCTGGTCGCCGATCGGCTTCGCCTGCTCTTCGCGCTGGGACGCGATGCCGACGCACCTGCCGGGATCGCTCGTCTCGCCGCGCTCGATCCCACCAACAAGGAGCTCGCCCGCTCGCGGCGCCGGCTGGCGGGGACGGACGCCGAGGCCTGCAGGACGCTGTCCGCCGGCGACGCTCCCCAGGCGGCGTTGCCGCGCTGCGACGCAGCGCTGGCCCTCGCCCCTGCCGACGAGGACGTGCTCTATTGGAAGGGGCGGGCCCTGCTCGAGCTCGATCGCTACGACGAGGCCGAGAGCGCCTTCGCCGCCGCCCTGGCCGCGCAACCGCGCTCCCGGCGCGCCATCGAGAACCTCGACTACCTGCTGGCCAGACGCCGCGAGTGGGACCGCATCGTGGCGCTGTGGGACCGCTACCTGGAGCTCGAGCCGGGCGATGCCAAGGCTCTGCTCGAGCGGGCCGGCACCCACCGCCATCGCGGCGACCGCGCGGCCTCCTGCCGCGACCTCGAGCGATCCTGCGCGCTCGGCGGCGAGGCGGCGTGCCCGCTCGTCAAGCGGTACTGCCCGCGGAGTCCCTAGGAGGCGCCTGGGCAGGCGAGCGCAACGACGTCGTCGTCGACGAGCGGGCACACGCGCACGCGCCGCATGCGTCATACGATGCGCGCACACAGGGGACGAACCGAGGGATATCGATGATGGCGTGGAAGCACCTGGCCTGCTGCGCGACGGCCGGCTCGCAGAAGTCGACCGAGACCTGGGCGTTCGACTACAAGCCCTAGCGAGCCCGCCGCCGCCGTGGCCTTCGCCTACCCGTCGCAGCGGCTGCAGGACTGGCTCTCCCAGCAGTGGGTGATCGCCCTCGGGCGGCGTATCGAGCCGGCGGAGGTGCCGTGGCTCGCGGCGCCGTACGGCATGGTCGACACCATCGGCGACAGCTACCTCGAGCGGCTGGCGGCGACCGAGGGGCTCACCATCGAGCGCATGGCGAAGCGGCGCCGCGACGACGGCGACGGCGACGAGGCCGGCCTCTTCGCGCTCGAGCAGCTCGGCCTCGCCGCCGACGACGCCGCCCGCCTCCATCCCGAGATCGCCGACTTCTACCGCCGCACCACCGCCTTCGACCTCGAGATGTGGGTGCTGTGGAGCCCCTGGTTCTGGGCCGGCGGCAGCCTGCTGCGCCGGCTCTACAGCCGCCGGCTGCAGCAGCTCAACCTGCCGATGGGCGCGCGCGAGACCTCGCGCGGGCTGCGCAGCGAGATCATCCGCCTGCGCGCGGGCCCGGCGGGCCATCCGGGTGGCAAAGGCGAAGTGCGCCACACGATCTGGTACCGCGTCCTCAAGTCCACCGGCGAGGCGCTCTACTCCGGCCTCTACGGCATCGTCGACCTGCCGAGCGGCGAGCGCTGCCTCAAGATCGTCTTCCCGCTGCCGCGCGGCAACGCCACCGAGATCTTCCGCATCGCGGTCGGCCCCGACGGCGACTTCCTCCTCGACACCGCCGGCCACCGCTTCGGCGACCCCGGCTTCTACTTCCAGCTCGTCGACGGCCGCGGCCG
>DATNCU010000207.1:0-3072 GCA_035607145.1 Thermoanaerobaculia bacterium | reverse complement strand
GCGGCCGTGACGGTTTGGTGGGGTGCGATCGCTTGGGGGGTTTGCGGGCTGGTGCTCGCGGTGGTGCTGCGGCTGCTGCCGCCTTGGCGCGCGGTCTCGTGGTGGTTGGCGCTGGCGGCGGGAGTCGTGGGCGCGCTGGTGGGTGGCGTGCTGGCGACGCTGCTGGGGTTCGGCGGGCTCGCGGCGTTCGACTGGCGATCGATCGCAACCGCTGCCCTCGCGGCGCTGTTGGCGCTGCTCGTTCTGGCCCTGGTGCGCATGCGCTGAGGGGAGCAGAGCGCTTCGTTCACCGCGAGGACCGCTGCGGGCGCCGCGCTCCGCGGGTCCCCGCTCGGCCCGTTTCCCACTCGTGCTCGCGAGGACGCTGCGCGCGAGTGGGAGCCCTCGGTCCGGGCGCCCGCTCCGCACGGCGCCCACAGCGGTCCTCGTTTGTGCGTTAGGGGTTAGCGCACGCGACGGAGCTGACCGATCAGATGCGCCGCCACCGGCAGAATCAAGCGAGACAGCCCCAATTCCACCGCGGCCGGCGATCCTGGCAACACAAAGATTGCTCGGCCGTGAGATGTGCCCGCCACCGCTCGTGAGAGGAGTGCCGCAGCCCCCACCTGCTCGAAGGAGAGAGAACGGAAGATCTCTCCGAAGCCTTCGAGTTGACGATCGAGAAGTGGGAGAACGGCGTCGGGCGTCACGTCGCTGGGCGAGACGCCGGTGCCGCCGGCGACGACGATGACGTCGATACCCGTGGTCTCGAGCAGCTCGTTTACCGCCAAGGTGATCGCAGCAGCATCATCGGCTACCAAGCGGCGTTCGATCCTCTCGTGGCCAGCGGCAGCTAGTAGCGCCGCTAGGCGGTCTCCGGCCTTGTCTTCAGCGAGCGTGCGGCTGGTGGAGACGGTCAGCACGGCCCAGCCGAGGTGCTTCGGCGCGTAGGACTCGTGTTCGGCGACGGGGTTGCTCACGCCTCGGCTCGCATCGCTAGAAGGGCATCTCTTCGTCTTCGAGGCCGAAGTAGTGGCCGAGCTCGTGAACTACCGTGTCGCGGACCTCGCGCACGATCTGGCGGCGGCTGTCGCAGCAGCGCAGGACCGGGCCGCGGTAGATGGCGACGCGGTCGGGGAGCGATTGGTACTGCGAGTCGCGCTCGGTGAGGGGCACGCCGAGGTAGAGGCCGAGCAGCTCTTCGTCGGGGTCCATGCCCATCTCGGCGAGCACCCGCGGCTCGGGCTCCTCCTCGACCACGACGGCGACGTTCTCGAGCATTTCGGCGAACTGTGGCGGCAGGCCGTCGATGGCCTCGGCGACGAGCTTCTCGAAGGCGGTGCGGGAGAGCCAGAGGTCGTTGCGCGGCATGGCGGCGGCGATTATCGCGCGATGGTCAGTGCGCCGCCGCGGCGGGACGGCCGGCGCCCGCCGGCAAGGTGGCCGGGCCGTAGCGGCGGATGTAGACGACCAGCAGCACCGCGACCGCGGCGAGGCCGAGGGCAAGGCCCCACCAGATGCCGGTGAGGCCCAGCCGCATGCGGAAGCCCAGCCACCACGCCAGCGGTAGTGCCAGCACGTAGTAGCCGACGACGTTGAAGAGGGCTGCCGGCCGCGTCTGCCCCATGCCGCGCAGGATGCCGCAGCCCACCACCTGCAGGCCGTCGAAGACCTGAAACGCCGCCGCGATGGGGAGGATCGCCGCCGCCGCCGCGACCACCGCCGGTTCGGCGCTGAACAGCTTCGGCAGCTCGAAGCGGCCGAGCCAGAAGCCGAGCGCCGAGACGCTCATCACGCCGGCGCCGGCGGCGAGCGCCACCCAGGCGGCGCGCTGGGCGTCGCGCCGCTCGCGCGCGCCGATGAGGTTGCCGACGCGCACCACCGCCGCGAAGGAGACGCCGAACGGCACCGTGAAGGTGATCGAGGCGAGGCTGATCGCCGCCGTGTGCGCAGCCAGCTCCACCGCGCCGAGGCGGCCGGCGAGCAGCGTCGCCACCTGGAAGGTCCACACCTCGAGCAGCAGCTGCGTCGCCACCGGCCAGCCGTAGCCCAGGACCTCGCCGAGCTCGCGGCGCCGCCGCCCGCGCGCCCAGGCGCCGCGCCAGTCGGCGGGCTCGCCGCGACGTCGCATCCACAGCAGCAGCGCGCCGAAGAGGAAGACGTGGGAGAGCGAGGTGGCGAGGCCCGCGCCGGTGACGCCGAGCGCGGGCAACCCGAACCTGCCGAAGATGAGCACCCAGTTGAGGGCGATGTTGACGACGTTGCCGAGCAGCGTCACCCACATCGCCGGCAGCACGCTCCCCTGCGCCTGCAGGTACTGCCGCGCGACGATGAAGAGGAGGAAGAACGGCAGCCCCGGCAGCTGTGCCAGCACGAACTGCGTGGCGCCGTGCACGAGCGCCTCCTCCTGCCCGAGCAGCCGCAGCGACGGACCGGTGAGCAGCCACATCGCGCCGATGGGCACGCTGGTGAGCAGCGCCACCGCGATGCCGCTGCCGAGCGCGCCCTCGTAGCGCCGCCGGTTGCCCGATCCCCACGCCTGCGTCGCCACCGGGTCGAGGCCGAAGATCAGCCCCATCCCGGCGATCATCGTCCCCAGCGCCCAGACGCGCCCGAGCGACGCGGAGTCGAGCGCCTCGACGCTCACCCGCCCCAGCATCAGCACGTCGATGACCATCAGCATCATCGCGCCGAGCTGCGCGATGGTGGAGGGCAGCGCCAGGGCCAACAGCCGGCGCAGGTGCTGGCCGAGCGGCGACGGGCGCTCGGGCTCGCCGTCGTCGTCCGCGCGCGCGGCGCGGGCGGCGGTCTCGTCGTGGGGAGCCGGCGACATGGCGGCTATCTTCGGCGACCGCGGTCCACGAAGGAAGTCCGACCTCGCCGATTCGGAGATCGCCGCTGCCGCTACGGGTGAGCGCTACTCCACTCGCCCAGGTCGCCGGTCTCGAACCCGGCGTCGAGGAGGGCGTGAGGCTGGAACGTGGAGACGTCGCGGCCGATTGCCATCGCCAGCGCCTTGATGGTCCGCACACCGCGGAAGAGGCCCAGGCAGGGTTGCGAGTCCCAAGTGCCGGTGGCCAGCTGGAAGTGGTC
>DATNCU010000181.1:0-7459 GCA_035607145.1 Thermoanaerobaculia bacterium | reverse complement strand
GGTAACGCCGGCACGTGATGCCCGATCGAAGCTTGCGCGTTGACGCCGGTGAACAACGTCGTCTGCCCAGTACCGCTCTGCGGCAACCCCGGCACCCCGAGCACGGCATCGAGTGCCGCGAGCACCACGGGCGCGCCTTCGACACGCAGGGTGGGCGCGCGCGACGCGGTCAGTGGACCGCCGAGCAGGTGTCTCAGTGCAGGGCTCGACTCCGCGACGAACGGGTTCGACCCCTCATCACCGCCCAGGCCCACGCCATCGACGAACAGCAGCAGCAGGCGGTCCGCGCTCAGAGGTGCATCCAGGTGAGGCTGACGATGCGGCCATTCGCATCCAGTGCGAATCGCAGCAGAAGCGTGCCTTTGGCATGCTCGGCGAGGTAGTAGCGGCGGCGTTCTTTGTCGTCGCGCTCTTCGCGCACGAAGGAGAAGCGGCGAAGCGCGCCGAGGCGGCTGCTACGTCCAGCAAGCGACGAGGCGCCCTCCCAGGCTGAGATGCGCGAACGGAGCGACCAGAGGTCGAGCTCGGGCGTGCCGGCGAGCAGGCGCTCGTACTCGGTGCGAAGCGCTGCCGTGCCCGCCGCGTCAGGATCGCTCGCGGCCGGCGTCGCCGCGAGCGCGAGCTCCGGCCATAGACGCCCGGCGATGTCCCACGCTAGGCCGATGGGGTCCGAGCCGGCGCCGTGGGCGAGGTTGGTGAACACCACGACTCCGCGGCGCTCGTCGGGGAGGTAGAAGAAGCCGACGCCGCTGTGGCCCGAGTGAGTGACGACGCGGTGGCCTCCCCAGCTGTCGAGGCCGACGCCGAGTCCGTAGCGGCGCCACTGCCAGGTCTCTTCGTTCGGCGCGCCGTCGGCGAGCGGCACCGGCATCCACATCGCCTCGCGGCTCGCGCGGGTGAGCGGCCGCTCGCCGCCGAGCGCGATGAGCCAGCGTGCGAAGTCGCGCGCCGTCATGCCGAGGTCGTTGTAGAGCGGCCCGTAGTCGACCTCCAAACGGCGGTCGCGCACGAGCTTCCCCTCGCCGTCGAGCGTGTACGGCGCGGCACGGCCGGGGATCACCACCAGAGGATCCATGAACGTCGCGTTCACCATGCCCGCGGCCGCGAAGACCTCGCGCCGCACGAAGTCGCGCCAGGGCTCGCCAGCCGCGGCCTCGGTGGCGAGCTGGGCCAGGAACAAGTTCGCGTCGGAGTAGACATAGCGCTCGCCGGGCGGCGCCACCGGCACCAGCGCCCGCACGTTACCGAGCAGCGAATCAGCCGTGTAGTCGAGCAGCGACGTGCCGAGCACCGCCGGCGCCACCGAGTCGGGAAGCCCCGAGGTGTGCGACAACAGGTGCCGCAGCGTGATGGCGCCCCACTCTCCCGGCACCCACTTCGACAGCGGATCGTCGAGCGACAGCTTGCCGCGCTGCGCGAGCACCATCACGCCGGCGGCGGTGAGCTGCTTGTCGAGCGAAGCGACGGCGAACACCGAGCCCGCCGTGACCGGCGCGTCGAGCTCGACGCTGGCGAGGCCGAGGCAGCCCTGCGCCGCGATGGCGTCGCCGTCCACCGCCGCCCACGCCACGCCCGGTATCGAACGGGCCGCCATCTCGCGGCGCAGATAGTCGTCGACCTCGGTCGTCGCGGCGAGACGCGCGGCGGACGAGGCGACGAGGACGGCGGCGGCGAGCGCTCGCTGGGCGAAGACGCGCATTGCTCCTCCTTGGACGCGCGCAGCCTACCGCGCGAAAGCCGGCGCTCGGTCGCGGGTCGTCGCGCCTGCCATCCGGTCAGGCTGCTGCCTCTACAGCGTGAGCTACCGCTCGTCGGCGGCGTCGACGATGGGCTCCGTTGCCGGCTCGTCCGGCACGGGGTAGCACTCGTCCTCCGGGTGCCACTTACCGGCCGGCATGATCGGCGTGATCTCGACCAGCCGCAAAGTGTCCTCGCTGTCGAAGACGAAGAACAGCGGGTCTCGCGCCTCCGTGAGGAGAACCAGCTCCAGGACCTCGCGGCGCGTCGCCTCGCAGCCGTCGACCCACTGACGTCCGCGCTCCAGCTGGCAGGCGACGTCGCGCAGAAGCCGGTGCCAGCGCCGCATGGCCCAGCCGCGCGCACTCCATAGGCGGGCGTCGCGCCAGGGCGCGTCGATCCAATCGGAGAGGAAGCTGAACGGCACGGGGCCAGGAACGCTTTGTTGGTCGGCGCCGGCATCGACGAGCCGCCACGCGCGTTGGACGCCGCTGCTGGTGAAGCCGTTGCAGACGGCCAGCTCGCCGCCGGAGCCGGTGTAGTCGAGAGTCACCACGTCGTCCTCGAGCGCGAGGACGTAACACTCGTCTTCGTAGCACTGCCAGGCGCCGTCCGAGCCGCGGGCGAGCACGCGCGGCGAGCGCGGGTGGGAGCCAGACGCGAGCAGTACCCACGAGACTGCCCCCCAACTCGAGCTCGGCGACGGCTCCGACCACGCGGCGGCAACGTAAAAGTCGCCCCGCTCGTCGCGTCCGGTGATTCGGAAGCCGAAGTCGCTGAGGACGTCGGTGGCTCCGAAGGGCAGCGGCAGGACGCCCGGGCTGTCGCCCTCCGGCCAGCCCGCGAGCTCGGCCGACCACTCGAGGACCGGCTCGACGCGGCCGCCGCCGATCGTGAAGACGTGCAAGCTGCCGTTGCTCAGGTGGGAGAGCTGGGTCTTCCACGAGACGGCCAGCAGGCCCGGGTCGTCGTCGGGGCGAACCACGGCGAGCTTCACGTTCCCATCCAAGGGGCATCTCACGTCGCTGTTCCAGTGTCTCGGGGGAGGCTCCTCGGTGGTGCTGCCCCACCAGAGCTCTTCCTGGAGTTCCTCTTGCAGCCGCTCGGCCGGCGCGTCCGCCCCGTGCTCCCGCAGCCACGCTTCCACGAAGTCGCCGATCTGCCTGTGCAACGTGCGGTCGAGCTGCGCCTCCAGCGGTTCCGGCTGGAGGCTGTCCACGGTCTGCCAGTCGGCGTCACGGCCGGGCAGCGCCGCCAGCGCGAACGACGTGTCGACGGCGTTCGCCAAGGCGCGAGCGGTGGCCGCGGCCGCGGGTGACTGCTGCGGCGGCTGCGGCAGGGGCTGGGGCGCGGGTACGGACGGAATGATCGTCAACCCGAGCGCGACGAGACAGCCGATGTTCATGGCTGCCATCCAATCGCTCCGCTGTGGCGCCGTTGCGGCGAATGCGCGGCGGCATGCGGGCAGCAGACGCGGCGACCGGCGGCGTGGCGTTAGACTCCTCGCCGCGAGATGAGCGACGACAAGGCTCCGAAGATGAAATCCGCGTACGAGCTGGCCCTCGAGCGCATGTCGGGCCAGGGCATCGAGCCGCCGCGCGAGGAGGCACTGTCGCCCGAGGTGCGCCAGCGCGTCGCCGAGGCACGGCAGAAGACCGAGGCCAAGCTCGCCGAGCTGGAGATCCTCCATCGCGATGCGCTGCGCAAGAGCCAGGACTTCGCGGCGCGCGAGAAGGCCGAAGAGGCGTATCGCCACGAGCGGCGGCGCCTCGAGGAGGACCGCGACCGCCAGATCGAGAAGCTGCGGCGCGGCTAGCTCGCTGGGCTGGTCGCAGGGGCGGCGGCCGGCGGCGGATCGAGCGCCGCGAAGGCGCGCTCGATCTCGGCGTGGCTGCCCACCAGCACCAGAGTGTCCCCGACCTGCAGCTGCAGCTCGGCATCCGGGTTGGGCAGCGGCGTCCCGTCGCGCACGACGGCGATGACGGTGGCGCCGGCGCGGTGCCGTAAGTCGACCTCGCGCAGCGTACGCCCCACCGCAGCGCTGCCCGGCTCGAGGCGGTAGAGCTCGGTGGTGCCGGCGGCGAGCATGTCGAGTAGCGCCTGCGAGACGTCGCCGCGCATCGTCGGCGCGCGCAGCATGCGGTAGCCCTCGCCGCGCAGCAGCCGCACCTGCGCCTGCACGACGTTGCGCGGCACGTGGTACTCGGCGAGGACGCTGGTGAAGATCTCGATCGCGGCCTCCAGCTCCTCGGCGATCACCTCGTCGGCGCCGCAGCGCTGCAGCTCCTCGATGTGGGCCTGCGAGCGCGTGCGGACGATGATGTGCACGTCGGGGTTGAGCTGCCGCGCCAGCGCGATGCTGCGGCGCACGGCGAGGCGGTCGGAGATCGCGAACACCACCCCCTCGGCCTCGGCGATGCCGGCGTGGGCGAGGATCTCGCGCCGCGTCGCGTCGCCGTAGAGGATCGGCTCGCCGGCGGCGAGGCCGTGCCGCACCGCCTCGCCGTCGAGCTCGACCACCACGTAGGCGATGCCGGATTCGCGCAGCACCCGCGACAGGGTGCGGCCGTTGAGCCCGAAGCCGACCACCACGACGTGGTGCTGCGCCCGCGCGGCCGCGGCCACGGCGCCCGCCGGCGGCCGCCGCAGCCACGCCGCCAGCCGCTCCCCCACCGGCGGCGCCGCCACCACCAGGGCCGGGGTGAGCAGCATGGTCAGCACGGCGACGACGATCCCCAGCTGGTAGGCATCGCCGTCGACCAGCCCGTTGGCGCGGCCGACGTTGAGCAGCACGAAGGAGAACTCGCCGATCTGCGCCAGCGCCAGGCCGGTGATGGTGACGATGCGGACCGGCAGGCCCAGCACCGCCGCCGCGGCGCCACCGGCGGCGAGCTTGACCGTCACCACGACGGCGGCGAGCGCCAGCACAGCGCCCCAGTGGGCGAGGGCGAAACGGAGGTCGACCAACATGCCGATGGAGATGAAGAAGACGCTGGTGAAGACGTCGCGGAACGGCTCCACGTCGGCCGCCACCTGGTGGCTGTACTCGGACTCCGACACCACGATGCCGGCGAGGAAGGCGCCCAGCGCCAGCGAGAAGCCGAGGTGCTCGGTGAAGTACGCCATGCCGAGGCCCACCAGCAGCGCGCCGAGCACGAACAGCTCGCGGATGCGCGTTCCGGCCACGTGGCGCATCAGCCGCGGCATCAGGTGCCGCGCCACCAGGAAGACCGCCGCCACCGCCAGCACGCCCCCGCCCATGCGCAGCGCGAAGGCGAGCGGCGAGGCCTCGACCGTGCCGGCGAGCACCGGCGTCAGCACGATCATCGGCACGATGAGGAAGTCCTGGAACAGCAGCACGCCGAGCAGCACCTTCCCCTGCGGCGCGTCGAGCTCGTGCCGAGTGGCGTAGAGGGTGAGCACCACCGCGGTGCTCGAGAGCGCCACCACGAAGCCGTAGAAGAGTGCCCGCAGCGGTGGCTGCCCGGCGACCGCCACGGCCAGCAGCGCCACGACGACGATGGTGAGCCCGCTCTGCACGCTGCCGCCGAGCAGGAACGGGCGGCGGATCTCGCGCAGGCGGTCGAGAGAGAACTCGAGGCCGATGGCGAAGAGCAGGAAGACGACGCCGATCTCCGCGGCCACCTCGACCGCGGCGAGCTCGGAGAAGAGCCCGAGCCCCGAAGGGCCGATGAGCAAGCCGGTGAGCAGCAGCCCGACGACCGCGGGCAGGCGGAGGCGGTGGCTGACGAGGAGGACGACGACGGAGGCGAGGAGCAGGACCAGCGCCTCGTGGAGGACTTCGCTCACCACCCCCGGCACCTCCCACAGCGCAGCACCGGCACCGCCGCGAAGAGAAAGCACAGGCGTCGGTGGGAGCGAGCCACGCAGCCATCCTACCGGCGGGCAAGCGAGGGTCGTGCACCGGATGGTCGGTGGCCACCCGGCCGGCGGATGGTCGTGGATCTGTCGAGGCTGCAGGGCTTCTTTTCATGTTGTGGCCCGTGGACTGGCTCCCCGGCCATCGGCTCTCGCCGAGCTCCGGGCTTGCGACCCCCCGCTTGGGCGACGAGGTCTCCCCCGCTCGCCTGGGGCCTGCTTTCGCCGAAACTTCGAGGAGCGGGGCGCCAAGGTGGTGTCTGGCAGGAGCGGAAGGAGGTGGGCGCTGTCCGCGACAGCGCCCACCCGGAGAGACCAGCTTACGGAACCGGGATGAGCGTGGTGATCGGGGCGTTGGCGTTGTCGAGCTGGATGGCGTCGAACCCGACGCTGAACCGGCCCGAAGCGTCCATCACCGCCGTCGTCCACGACTGGGCATCGTCGTCGCCATAGGCGGCGATGATGTCGGGGTGCTGCAGGTTGAGGTAGACCCAACCGAAGTTGAACGGCGACAGCAGGTCGGCGGCAACGTCGATCCGGTTGGCCTCGTTCGGGATGACGACGATCTGCTCGCAGGTCGGATCACCCGAGAGGCACTCCTCGGCGGTGACCGGCTGCTCCTGCTCGTCGAAGATCACGATCTGCGTCGACTCGAGCGGGTACCAGCTGGACGGGCCCTGCAGGGCGCACGAGTACGACGCGGCGGAAGCGTTGCCTTCACGCCAGATCAGGAAGTCGGTGCCACCGTCGAAGCCGCCGCCGTTGACGAAGCGGACAGCCTCGGTGGTCGGCAGGGGCTCGCGCCCGTCGTCGGCGTTGGCGCCGTTGTAACGGCCGTAGAAGGTGTGATCGCCGGGGACGAAGCAGGTCGGGCAAGACTCGATGTGCACCAATGTCTCGCCCTGGGCGAAGTTCTCGGCCTCGTTGGTGTAGAAGTAATCGCCCCAGAGGACGTTCTGGTCGGTTATGAACGAAGCGTAGATCGCCCAGTCCGCGGGGAAGAAAAAATTGCAGGCGTTGACGGTGTCGACCGTCACGTAGCCGCGGAGGATGCCATCCTGTTGCTTGGAGCCGGCGCAGCTGCCGGTCGAGGGCGACGGCAAGCCCTGTAGCCAAGCCTGCAGGTGGGCGCGGAACCCGGCGCCGATACGTGGCTGCGAGTACGGCAGCGCCGTGCAGGAAGCGAAGTTGATGTCCTGCGACACCGGACCCTGCGGGCTGATCGTGTCACCGGCGGAGTCCTGGCCAGCGGAGGCCGTGGTCGGGACGATGCCGTTGACGAAGATGTCGCGCAGGCTGATGGTCTGCACGTCGTAGCCGGTCAGGTAGAGGCTGAAGTCGAGGACCGGCACCGACTGGTCCGACCACACCACGACGTGGGTGAGGACTGCCGTGGACGAGGCGTTGTTGATGGAGAACAGCGTGTTGACGCCGCTCACCGGGTTGTCGACATCGACCTCGAAGTAGGGCAGCAGCAGGGTCGCGGCCGGCACGTCGTCGATGGTGCCGATCACCGCGAGCGCCCGTCCACTCAGGCCGACGAAGCCGAGGAGGGCCAAGCAAACACAGAGCTTCTTCATGGCGACAAACCTGTTGTCGGTGAAACGCTGGCATTGAGTCGTCATCTCATTCACCCCTTGTGCAGTTGGACGTCATCACACTCGAGCGTCAGGAGGGCGAGGCCCCAATCTGGCGCGTGCCTGCCGAAAACCATTGGACGGTCGACTGTATAGACGGCCGCGTCGACAAGTTTTCCCCCGGGGCTTTCAAAGCGATCGCCGGCGCGACCGCGTCAAGTCGCGTCAGTAGGCCTCAGGCCAGCGTTGGCGCTGGACGAGATGAC
>DATNCU010000172.1:0-5893 GCA_035607145.1 Thermoanaerobaculia bacterium | reverse complement strand
GCCCTTGCCCTGCAGCCAGTGGCAGAGCTCGAAGCAGCCGACCACCTTCTTCGGCTTGTGCGCCTTAGCGAGCGTCACCGCGTCGCCGATGTGGTCGAAATGGCCGTGCGTGAGCAGCATCGCGTCGAGGCGCGAGAAGTCCTTCTGCTCGGGCGGACACGCGGGGTTGCCCTGCACCCACGGGTCGATCAGCAGCACCTCGCCGCCGGGGAGGTCGCAACGAACGGTGGCGTGGCCGAGATAGGTGAACCGAGGCCGGGGATCGTGCATGAGCGGGGTCCTCCAGAACGCTGGGCGGATCTTACCCAGCGCAGCGGCTGGTAAACTGCCGCCGCCACCCGCTTCATTCACTCCCACCCGCAATCGAGTCGACGAGGAGAGGCGATGAGCCCGTTCTACCCCTGGTTCCTCTTCCTCCACATCGCCGCCGCGCTGTGGCTCGCGAGCGGCGTCTTCGCCAGCGCCGTCGTGCGCGCGCAGGGCCGCCGCGCCGCGAGCCTTCCCGAGCGCGCCCTCGCGACCCGGCTGCTCTGGCGCCTGCACGTGATCTACACCCTGCCCGGCATGCTCGTCACCGGCTTCCTCGGCTTCTACCTCGTCGCCTCCGGCGGCTTCCGCTTCGCTGAGACCTGGGTGCTCGCGGCGGCCGCGCTCTACCTGCTGATGTTCCTCTCGAGCCTCTTCGCGGTGACGCCCGGCCTCGCGCGCCAGCGCGCCGCGGCGCTGCGCATCGCCGGCGGCAACCCCGTGGCGGGCGACGACGCCGCGCTCGCGGCGAAGGCGCCGAGCATCCTCACCCACGTCAACGCGCTGATCATCGTCATCCTCGTCTGCCTGATGGCCGTCAAGCCATAGGCGCGGAGCGCCCTCGCCGTTGAGACGTCTGCTCGCCGCGCTTAGTGTTGCTCCGGCGCTGTGTCTGTGCGCCGCCGCCGCGAGCGCGACGACGGACGGCCGCATCTTCCGTGACCTCTCGCCGGCTGGTGTCGAGACGCTGCCGGCGCGCAACGCGGAGTGGAACCCGCTGCTGCCGCGCCACTTCCGCGTTCTCGAGCTGGACGTCGGGGCGCTCGAAACGCAGCTCGCCCTGGCGCCGGCGGAGCGCTCCGCGCTCGCCGCCACGGCCCCGCTGGTCCTCGCCCTCCCCTACCCGGACGGCACCGACCGGCGGTTCCGCGTCGAGGAGTCGCCGATCCTCGAGCCCGGCCTGGCGGCGAAGTTCCCCGAGATCCGCACGTTCATCGCTCAGGGCATCGACGACCCCTCCGCCACGGCGCGGCTGAGCATCACTCCGCTCGGCTTCCACGCCATGGTGCTCTCGACCTCGGGCACGGTGCTCGTCGACCCCTACGCGCGTTGGGACGACCGCTTCGCCCTCGCGTACTGGAAGCGTGACGGCCGCGCCGCGCCGGGAGCGTCCTTCCACTGCGAAGTCGGCGGCGCCGACTCCGAGGAGCCGCTCGAAGAGTCGACGGCGCAGGCGCCGCCGCAGATCGCGGCCGCCTCCGGCACGCAGCTGCGCACGTACCGGCTGGCGCTCGCCGGCACCGTCGAGTACACGACAGCGGTCTGCGCACCGAACCCCGCCGCCGTCTCCTGCGGCCTAGCCGCCATGGTGGTCTCGATGAACCGCGTCGTCGGCGTCTATGAGCGTGAGCTCGCCATCCGCATGGTGCTGGTCGCCAACAACGACCTCGTCGTCTACACCACGGCTCCCGACCCCTATACCAACAACAACTGCTCCACCATGCTGGGGCAGAACGTGACCAACCTCAATAACGTCATCGGCTCCGCCAACTACGACGTCGGCCACGTCTTCTCCACCAACGGCGGCGGCGTCGCATCGCTGAACGTGCCGTGCACGGCGAACAAGGCGCGCGGGTGCACCGGCACCTCGAGCCCGTCCGGCGACGGCTTCGACATCGACTACGTAGCCCATGAGATGGGCCACCAGTTCGGCGGCGCCCACACCTTCAACGGCACCACCAGCAACTGCGGCGGCGGCAACCGCAGCGCCTCGTCGGCCTACGAGCCGGGCAGCGGCAGCACCATCATGGCCTACGCCGGCATCTGTGGCGCCGAGGACCTGCAGCCGCACAGCGACGACACCTTCCACGTCCGCAGCTTCGACCAGATCGTCGCCTTCTCGACCGGCGCCACCGGCAGCTCGTGCGCGGCGATCACCGCGACCGGAAATACCCCGCCGACGGTGAGCGCCGGCGCCAACTACACAATCCCGAAGCAGACGCCGTTCACTTTGACCGGCTCGGCCACCGACCCCGATCCCGACACTCTCACTTACATGTGGGAGGAGTTCGATCTTCCAGTCGGCGCTCTCGGCCCGGCGCCGCCCAACGATGACGTCACTGCCGTGCGGCCGATCTTCCGCTCCTTCGTGCCGCTCGCCGTGCCCAGCCGCACCTTCCCGGGCTGGTCCGACGTCCTCGCCAACGTGGCGACGCTCGGCGAGTCGATGTCGACGCGCGACCGCACGATGACCTTCCGGATGACCGTGCGCGACAACCGCGCCGCCGGCGGCGGCGTCAACTACGCGTCGACGACGGTGACGGTCAACGCCACGGCGGGACCGTTCGTCGTCACCCAGCCCGACACGGCGGTGACCTGGCCGGGCCTCAGCACGCAGACCGTGACGTGGAACGTAGCCGGCACTGACGCGGCGCCGATCTCCTGCGCCAACGTCGCCATCGACCTCTCGACCGACGGCGGCACCACCTTCGGCGCGGCGCTCGCCGCGGCGACGCCGAACGACGGCTCCGAGCCGGTGGCGGTGCCCAACACGCCGACGTCGCAGGCGCGCGTGCGCGTCTCCTGCGCCGGCAACGTCTTCTTCGACGTCGGCAACGCCAACTTCACGATCGCCTTCACACCACCGCCCAACCTGGTGTCGATCGAGCCCGCCGCCGGCAGGCCGGCCGGCGGCAACAGCGTCACTCTGACGGGTGCCGACTTCGTCGACGGCGCCACCGTGCTGTTCGGCGCGCTTCCCGCGACCTCGGTGACCTTCAACAGCCCGACATCGCTGACGGCGACCGCACCCGCTCAGCCGGAAGGAACGGTCTCGGTAACGGCCACCAACCCCGACACCCAGAGCTCGACGCTGGTCGGCGCTTACACCTACGACGAGAACGCGCCGGACCTGCCGTTCGCCGACGGCTTCGAGAGCGCCAGCACCGCGGCGTGGAACGGCGCGGAGCCCTGACCGCGACGGCCCGCTTCGACGTCGAGCGCTGAACCTTTCGTGAGTCGGCCCGTACCCACCGCGAACGCCCCAGGAGGAACCTCGATGCGCACCCGTCATCCGCTCGCTCTCGCCGCCGTCCTCGCGCTCGCCTTCGCCTGCTGTCTACCGCTCGCCGCGAGCGCCGCCGCCACGCACGTCGGCACCGCGATCACCGTCGAGCAGGCGACGCCGATCGCCGAGATCCTGGCGCACCCCGACGACCACGCGGGCAGGCTGGTGCGCATCGAGGGCGAGGTCAGCGGCGTCTGCACCGCCGCCGGCTGCTGGATGGACCTCGCCGACGACAAGGGCAACAGCCTGCGCGTCAAGGTCGAGGACGGCGTGATCGTCTTCCCCTCCGACGCCGTCGGCCACCCCGCGGTCGCGCAGGGCACCGTCACCATCGAGGAGATGAGCCGCGACAAGTACGTCGACTGGCAGCGCCACCTCGCCGAGGACGCCGGCAAGACCTTCGACGAGAGCAAGATCGGCGCCGGCCCCTACCGCCTCGTGCAGCTCGCCGGCAACGGCGCCGACATCGCCGAGAAGTAGGCACCGCTCGCCCGCGGCGATCGGGCGATCTTGATATGTGTCAGGTCCAGGCTTAGACTGACACACATGGTCAAGACGCAGGTCTACCTCCGCGAGGAGGAGCTCGAACAGCTTCGCACCACGGCGCGCCGCTCGGGATCGAGCGTGGCCGAGCTGGTGCGCGAGGCGGTCCGCCGCGTTTGGATCCGGCCGGCTGACCAGGGGCCAGTCGCCCTCTGGGACGGCGAACCCAGCCGGACGTCGGTCGACCACGACTCGATCTACGCCGCGCCCTGATGCGCAGCGGCGAGACGGTCTTCGTCGACACTGGTGCGTGGATCGCGCTGGCCCTGTCGCGCGATCCTTTGCACGCTCGCGCCCGTCAAGGGTGGGAAGAGCTTCGCTCCGCAGGGGCGCGATTGCGAACCTCGATCCCGGTGGTCCTGGAGACCTTCACGTTCCTCGACCGCAGCGCAGCGCGCGACGTCGCCCTGGCCTGGAAGGAATCGCTCAACGCGCTGCGCTATTTGCGCGTCCTGGAGTGCAAGGGCGCAGACCTCGACCGCGCATGGGGGTACTTCAAGCGGTCCGAGCTCCACAAGCTCTCCGCCGTCGATGCGACGAGCTTCGCGATCATGGAACGGGAGGGCATTCGGCGAGCCTTCGCGTTCGACCACCACTTCTCGGCGGTCGGGTTCCTGCTAGTCGGCTGACCAGACCTCGCGCCCCGCTCACTGATACGCCGCGGCCTGGATTCCGTACAGCTCCGCGTACTGGCCGCCCTTGGCTACCAGCTCTTCGTGGCTGCCGACCTCGACGACGTGGGCACCGTCGAGCACCACGATGAGGTCGGCCATGCGAACGGTCGAGAAGCGGTGGGAGACGAGGATGGTGATGCGGCCGTTCTCCGTGGTGCCGCGGGCGCCGGCGGCGTAGCGTTCGAAGAGCGCGTACTCGGTTTCGGCGTCGAGCGCGGCGGTGGGCTCGTCGAGCACTAAGAGCAGCGGCGCGTTGCGCATGAAGCCGCGGGCGAGGGCGAGCTTCTGCCACTGGCCGAAGGAGACCTCGACGCCGCAGGGCCAGGTGGGGCCGAGCTGGGTGTCGAGGCCTGAGGGCAGGCGCGCGATGACGTCTTCGGCGCCGGCGCGGCCGACGGCGGCGAGCACGGCCGGCTCCTCCTCGCGGCGCGGCAGATCGCCGACGCCGACCGAGTCGCGCGCGAAAAGCTCGAAGCGGAAGAAGTCCTGAAAGGCGCCGGCGAGCCGCGAGCGCCACTCCGCCGCGGGCAGCCGCGCCAGCAGCCGATCGTCGACGTAGATCGCGCCGGCGCTGGGCTCGTAGAGCTTGGCGAGCAGCTTGACCAGCGTCGTCTTGCCGGCGCCGTTCTCGCCCACCACAGCCACGACGGTGCCGGCGGGCAATGACAGCGACACGTCGTCGAGCACCAGCCGCTCGGTGCCCGGATACGCGAACGACACGTGGTCGAGGCGGATGCCCGAGGTCAAGCGCTCCGGCACAGGCAGGTCCTCGCGCGCCACCACCGACGCCGCGTAGTCCTCGAGACACGCCAGGCGCCGCGAGCCGTCCATCCAGATGCCGCGCAGGAAGCCGATCTCGCCCACCGTGGCGCCGACGTAGTGCGACAGGCGCGCCCCCGCCGCGAGCAGGAGCAGCACGTCGCCGGCCGGCGCGCGCAGCCCGCGTGCCACCCACACGACCGCCGCCACGTAGGCGCTGCCGAAGAGCGCCCAGCCCAGCGTGTGCCAGCCGGCGCTCCCCCACCGCGCCGCGGCCACCGGCGCGTAGCCGCGCTCCCACGCCTCGCGCCGTTGCGCGGCCAGCCGCCGGCCGATACCGGTGACGCGCACTTCCTTGCCCGGCGGCGCCGTGGTGGCGGTGGTGAACAGGTGCCGCGCCAACCGGTTCGCCGGCGCCGCCACCTCCTGCGCGCGCCGCTCGACCGCCGGCCGCCAGCCCGAGGCGAGGACGGTCGGCAGCGCGAACGCGCCGAGCAGCACCAGCGCCGGGTGGATCGACACCAACAGCGCCACGGTGACCGCGAGCCGCAGGACCCACCCCAGCGTGGAGAACACCGACATGTACATGTGGTCGAGCACGAAC
>DATNCU010000169.1:0-2016 GCA_035607145.1 Thermoanaerobaculia bacterium | reverse complement strand
GCAGCTCGTTGCCGTCGGGCCGGGCGTGGTAGCCGAGCCGCACCTGCTTGACCTCCGCCGTCGACACCGGAACGCTGGCGCGGCGGTAACTGTCATCGACACCGCGAAGGCGAATCACCTCGCGCGGGCTGGCGCCTTCGAGACGGAAGTGGCTGAAGGCGTCGGCGGGGACCGCGCCGTTGGTGACGATCGTCACCACGGTGCCGAGCGGGCTGCGCTGCCCCCAGATCTCCTCGATGCTGGTGAAGCGGGCGCGGGGAGCGTCGTTGCCGAGCGCCGCGCGGGCGGCGGCGCCGCGGTCGGCGGGCGGCGCGGCGATCGTCTCGCTCGGCGCTGGAGCGGGCGGTGAAGCCGCCGGCACCGTGGTGGTGGCGAGCGCGTCGGGCGAAGCTGCCGCAACAGGTGCGGCGGCGGTGGTCGGTGGGTTGACCACGGGCGGCGGCGCGGCCTGCTGGCGGATCGCGACACCGCCACCGGGCGCGGGCGGCGGCGCGGTGGAATCGCCGGGACCGGCCTGACCGCCGCCGGCCCACACCGGCAGCAGCTCGGGATAGCGCAGGTAGAGCACCGCGAAGCCGCCGAGCAGCAGGGCGATGACGGCGGCCACCAGCGGCGTCCAGGAACGCCGGCGGCGCGGCGGCCGCCGCTCGGGCGCGGCGAGCGGCGGTGCGGCGGCCGAGGCTCGAGCCGGTGGCGCACTCGGCGTTGATGGCGGCGGCGCCGCGGCGACCGTAGGCCGCACCGGCTCCGGCGGCACGTCCAGCGGTGGCATGCGCAGGACCTCGCCGCGCTGAGCGGTGGGAGCGGGTGCGACCGGCTCGCTGAGAGCGTGCGCAGCCGTCTGGCTGAAGGCGCGCGCCACCTCGTCGAAGCCCGACGGCAGCCCACGTCCGCGCGCTGCGCGCGACCCCGCGAGATGCGGCGGCGCCGGTGCCGTCGACCACGGCTGCGGCGCCGCGGGAAGCTCCTCGACGGGAGCGGGCACCTGCAGCAGCGTCTCGTCTTCGTGCGCGTCGGGCAGGGCGAAGCTCTCGTGTGGCGCGGCCGCAACGGCCGCCGGCTCGTCGTCGACGAGCGCGATGCCCTCGAAGGTCTCGCTCTCCAGCCCGTCGAGATCGGGGAGGAGGTCGCCCCGCTCGGGAGGCAAGTCGGGGACCGGCAGCTCCGGTGGGCCGAGGTCGGGCAGCTCCGCGAACGGATCCGGGAGTGCGTCGAGCTCCTGACGCGCCCTTGCCGGCGCTGGTGGTGCTGCCGGCGCAGGAGGTGCGGGTCTCGGTGGAGCGGGCGCCGCGGCTGGCGGAGGTGCCGTGAGCCGCGATCGCGGCGGCAACGGCGGCGCCGGCGCGAGCGGCGCGGCGGTGGCGTGGAAGAGCGTCGACTGCGTCCCTGTCCTCGCCGTGGCCTGCGGCGTCGGCCGCAGCGGCGGCGGCGGGAAGCCCGGCGGCTCGAGCTCGAACGGCGTGCCGCCGTGCGCGACCTGCTCCTCCACGATGCGCTGGATCAGCCGCCGGCTCTCGCTCGACAGGTCGAGGAAGCGCACGCCCATGCCGCTCGGCCGCTCCGGTCCGTCGTCGTTCTCCCGTGTCCACACCACCTCGCCGATGCCCTGCACCAGCTTGAAGTCGTCGGTGAGGCTCAGCTCGAAGTCGAAGATCGTCCCGATCGGCTTGGGCGAGGTGGTGCGGATGAACATCCCGCCCATCGACAGGTTCTGCGAGTACTCCGTGATGAAGCCACGGAACTCCTTGAACTTCAGCGAGATCTTGCGCTCGAGCGGGACCCGGCGGCGCTCCAGGTCGACCTTCGACGGAGGGTCGACCTTCGGCGAGGGGTCGTTGGGGTCTGCGCTCATCGCACCTCGACGGATCGCAAGGATTATAGGCCGCGCTCAGCGGTCGCCCGGCGCTTGCTATGCTGCCTCGGCGCCGCTCGGCGCGCATCCGGCCACACCCTACTTCTGGAGAGTCCGATGCCGAGATCCTTCGCCCGCGCCTCGCTCGTCGGCTGCCTGCTGGT
>DATNCU010000160.1:0-3562 GCA_035607145.1 Thermoanaerobaculia bacterium | reverse complement strand
CATGCATCTGTATGCGGCGAGACTATCGTGCCGCAGCCCGCCGCTGAGCCAATCCCTACGGACAGGCTAGATGTCGAGGGCGACGTCGAGCGACGGAGCGCTGTGGGTGATCCAGCCGACGGAGAGGAGGTCGACGCCGGTCTCGGCGATGGAGCGGGCTGTCTCGGGGGTGATGCCGCCGGAGGCTTCGGTGATGACGCGGCCGGCGACGAGCTCGACGGCCTGGCGCAGGGTCGGCGGCGGCATGTTGTCGAGGAGGACGGCGTCGATCGAGCACATGAGCGCGCGCTCGAGTTGGGCGAGGTCGTCGACTTCGACCTCGATCTTGACCAAGTGACCGACGCCAGCGCGGGCGCGGCGCACGGCTTCTTCGACGCTGCCGGCGATGGCGAGATGGTTGTCCTTGATGAGCACCGCGTCGTCGAGGCCGAAGCGGTGGTTGCTGCCGCCGCCGGCGCGGACGGCGTACTTCTCGAGCGCGCGAAGGCCGGGGGTGGTCTTGCGGGTGCAGACGACGCGGGCGTGGGTGCCGGCGATGGCGTCGACGATGCCGCGGGTGGCGGTGGCGATGCCGGAGAGGTGACCGAGGAGGTTCAGCGCGACGCGCTCGCCAGTGAGGATCGCGCGGGCCGGGCCCGAGAGGTCGGCGAGGGTGGCGCTGGCGTCGACGACGTCGCCGTCGGCCGCACGCGCGTCGAAGCGGACGCCCGGGTCGAGCAATGCGAACACCCGTGCCGCCACCTCGAGGCCGGCGATGCAGCCCGAGCGGCGCGCCACGATGCGACCGGCGAGGTGCTCCGTCGCCGGCACGATCGCGTTGGTGGTGAGGTCGCCGGCGAGTCCGAGATCTTCCTCGAGCGCACGGCGCAGCAGCGCGTCGTACTGCAGCGGGTGCAGCGGGAGCAGGGGCTCTCGGCTCATCGCAAAGCTCAGCGGCTCGCGGCGGCGAGCTCGGGCTCGGCTGCCCGAGTTGCTGCGGTCAGCAGCTCGTCGGTAGTCGCAAACGTGCGCTGGGCGGAGCTCGAGTCTGGTGCGGGGAAGTCGCGCCGCCAGTGGGCGCCACGGCTCTCTTCACGCAACAGCGCGGCGGCGGTGACGAGGCGGCCAACGGTGACGAGGTTGCGTAGCTCGCCGCTCGCCGCGGCGGCGTCGCTGGCAATCGCGTCGAGCTCGTGGAGCGCCGTCGCGAGGCCGTCGGCGTCGCGCTCGACGCCGACATGATCCCAGAGGAGCTGACGCACCCGCGCCCGCAGCTGCGTGGCGCGATCACTCTCAACGGCGAGCTGTCGACTGCCGGGACGGGACACCCCGCGCGTAACCGCGCCCATGCCCGGAAGCCCGATAGGTCGAGGAGCAGCGTCCATCGTCGAGCGGGCCCCGGCTTCGCGGGCAGCTCGACGCACGATCGCAAGGTCAGGTGGCTCCGCCGCAACCGTGGCGACGTCCTCCCCCACCTCCGCGCCGAAGACCAACGCCTCGAGCAGGGAGTTGCTTGCCAGCCGATTGGCGCCGTGCACGCCGGTCGACGCCACTTCGCCGCAGGCCCACAGGCCGGTGATCGACGTGCGGCCGGCGAGGTCCACGGCGACACCACCCATGTGGTAGTGAGCGGCCGGCGTCACCGGCATCGGCTCGACGCGGGGATCGATCCCTTCCTCGCGGCAGCGGGCGAACACCGTCGGGAACCGTTGCGGGAATCGCTCCCCCACCGCCTCAGTGGCGTCGAGGAACACCGATTCGCCGCGCTGCACGCGGCCGAAGATGGCGCGCGCGACCACGTCGCGCGGCGCGAGCTCGGCCAGCGGATGCTCGGCGAGCATGAAGCGGCGCCCGCGGTCGTCGAGCAACCGCGCGCCTTCCCCGCGCAGCGCCTCGGTGAGCAGCGGCAGGGGGTCCCGGCGCGTCGCCAGCGCCGTGGGGTGGAACTGCATGAACTCGAGGTCGGCGAGCCGCGCGCCGGCACGCGCTGCCATCGCCAGGCCGTCGCCGGTGGCCTCCGGCGGATTGGTGGTGAAAAGCCAAGCCTGGCCGATGCCGCCGCTGGCGAGCACGACCGCGCCGGCGCCGATCGGGACGACGTCCTCTTCGCCGACACGGCGCGCGAGCACGCCTACGACGCGTCCGCGCTCGAGCAGCAGATCCTCGACGAAGGTCTCCTCGAGCACCTCGATCCAGCTCGCATCGCGAACCGCGGCGGTGAGGGCGCGCACCATTTCGGCGCCGGTAGCGTCGCCGCCGGCGTGGAGGATGCGCGACGCCGAGTGCGCGGCCTCACGGCCCAGCGCCAGATTGCCGTCGGTGTCGCGGTCGAAGAGGGCGCCGTTGGCAAGCAGCTGGCGCATGCGACGCGGCCCGCGAGTGGTGAGGAGCTCGACTGCGGCGCGGTCACCGATACCGCCGGAGACCGCCAGGGTGTCGGCCGCATGACGCTGCGGCGAGTCCTCGGCAGCCATCGCGGCCGCGACGCCGCCCTGCGCCCAGTTGCTGGCGCCTCCTTCGCCCAGCCGCCGCTTCGAGATCAGCTGCACCCGCGGCTGGCGCTTCCCGGCCGGCGCGTGCAACGCCAACGCTGCCGCCAGGCCCGCCACGCCCGCGCCGACGATCACGACGTCGGCGCCGCTGTGGTGTGGGACACGGCCCGTCGCTGGTGCGGCACCGCCGAACGCTGTGCTCCTGTTCATCGGCAGCTCCCTTGGTGCGCTCATCGATCACACCTTCAGCCTCTCCCGCCGCGGCCCACCGCCAGCATCCGCTCCACTGCTGCTTTCGCGCGATCCGCAACCTCGGGCGCCACGGTCACCTCGTGCGTCATCGTCTCGAGCGAGCGCAGCACCTTGGGCAGCGTGATGCGCTTCATGTGGGGGCAGAGGTTGCACGGCCGCACGAACTCGACTTCGGGGTGCGCGTCCGCGACGTTGTCGCTCATCGAGCACTCGGTGACCATCACCACGCGGCGATGACCGGCCTCGCCGAGGTGGCGGATCATCCCCGCCGTCGAGCCCACGTAGTCGGCCTCGGCGAGCACGTCCGGCGGACACTCCGGATGGGCCAGCACGTGAACCGTCGGATCGGTGGCGCGCAGCCCGCGGATCTCGGCACCCGTGAAGCGCTCGTGCACTTCGCAGTGCCCCTTCCAGAGGATGAGCTCCACGTTCGTGCGCGACGCCACGTACTTCCCCAGGTACTCGTCGGGCAGGAAGATGACGCGGGGGACGCCGAGCGACTCCACCACCTCGACGGCGTTGGCCGAAGTGCAGCAGACGTCCGACTCCGCCTTCACGTCGGCGGAGGTGTTGACGTAGGTGACCACCGGGACGCCCGGCCAGCGTTCCTTGAGGAGCCGCACGTCGGCGCCGGTGATCGACTCGGCCAGCGAGCAGCCGGCGCGGAGGTCGGGGATGAGCACCGTCTTCTCGGGCGACAGCACCTTCGCCGTCTCGGCCATGAAGTGGACGCCGCAGAGAACGATGACGTCGGCGTCGGTCTTCGCGCCCTGCTGCGCCAGCGCCAGCGAGTCGCCTGTGATGTCGGCGATGCCGTGGAAGATCTCCGGCGTCTGGTA
>DATNCU010000151.1:0-7603 GCA_035607145.1 Thermoanaerobaculia bacterium | reverse complement strand
GCGAGCTGCGCCTGCGTCGACTTGTCGAGGTCGGAGCCGAACTGCGCGAAGGCGGCGAGCTCGCGGTACTGGGCGAGCTCGAGGCGCAGGGTGCCGGCGTTCTTGCGCATGGCGTTGATCTGCGCGTTGCCGCCGACGCGCGACACCGAGATGCCGACGTTGATGGCCGGCCGCACGCCGGCGTAGAAGAGGTCGCTCTCGAGGTAGATCTGGCCGTCGGTGATGGAGATGACGTTGGTCGGGATGTAGGCCGAGACGTCGCCCGCCTGGGTCTCGATGATGGGCAGCGCCGTGAGCGAGCCGCCACCGTTGGCGACCGAGAGCTTGCTGGCGCGCTCGAGCAGGCGCGAGTGCAGGTAGAAGACGTCGCCGGGGTAGGCCTCGCGGCCGGGCGGGCGGCGCAGCAGCAGCGACACCTCGCGGTAGGCGGCGGCCTGCTTGGAGAGGTCGTCGTAGATCACCAGCGCGTGCTTGCCGTTGTAGAGGAAGTACTCGCCCATGGCGCAACCGCCGTACGGGGCGAGGTACTGCAGCGGCGCCGGCTCGGAGGCCGAGGCGGCGACGACGATGGTGTAGGCCATCGCCCCGCGCTCCTCGAGCTGCCGCACCACCTGCGCGATCGTCGAGCGCTTCTGGCCGATGGCGACGTAGATGCAGATGACGCCGCTGTCTTTCTGGTTGAGGATGGTGTCGATCGCCACCGCCGTCTTGCCGGTCTGGCGGTCGCCGATGATCAGCTCGCGCTGGCCGCGGCCGATGGGGATCATGGCGTCGATGGCCTTGATGCCGGTCTGCAGCGGCTCCTTCACCGGCTCGCGGTCGACGACGCCGGGCGCCACGCGCTCGAGCGGGTAGAACTCGGTCGAGGCGATGGGGCCCTTGCCGTCGAGCGGCCGGCCGAGCGGGTCGACGACGCGGCCGATCAGCGCGTCGCCCACCGGCACCTGCATGATCTTGCCGGTGCGGCGCACCTGGTCGCCCTCCTGCACCTGCCGGGTCTCGCCCATCAGCACGGCGCCGATCTCGTCCTCCTCGAGGTTGAGGGCGAGGCCGAAGACGTCGTTGGGGAAGGCGAGCATCTCGCTCGCCATGCACTTCTGCAGGCCGTAGACGCGGGCGATGCCGTCGCCCACGCTGACCACGGTGCCCACTTCGGCGAGGTCGACGTCGGCCTCGTAGCCGGCGAGCTCGCGCTCGAGAATGGTGGTGATTTCGTCGGCGTTCAAGGCCATGGTCGCGCTCCTGCTATTTCGGGATGGCGCGCCAAGTCGCGCGCCGTGATCGGTCGATTCCTAGGTGCCCGCCAGCTCCTTGGCGAGACGGTCGAGCTGGCCGCGCAGGCTGCCGTCGAACAGCTGCGAGTCCACCTGCGCCACGAAACCGGCGAGCAGCGCCGGGTCGACGCTCTCGCGCAGCTCCAGCCGCTTGCCCACCTTGCCCTCGAGCACCGTGCGCAGCTGCGCGCGTTCGTCGTCGGCGAGCGGCTCGGCGGTCCTCACCGCGGCGATGGCGACTCCCTGCCGCGCCTGGATCGCCTCGCCGATGCCGGCGACCACCTCGTCGAGGCGGCCGACGCGGTGGCGGGCGACGAGCGCCTGCAGCAAGCGGCGGGAGAGGGGCTGCAGAGCGAGGCGCTCGGCGATGCCGTCGAGGGCGCGGCGCTTGGCGTCGACGGGCAGGCCGGGGTTGGCGAAGAAGGTCTGCAGCCGGGGATCGCCGGCGAGGACCGCGGCGAAGCCGGCGAGCTGGTCGCGCACCTTCGCCGCCTCCTCCAGCGAGCCGGCGACGGAGAGCAGCGCCTTGGCGTACGGCCGGGCGATGCTGCGCACTAGCCAGCCCCCTGCTTGCGCTCGAGCCGCGCGAGGTTGTCGCGGAAGAGGCGCTTCTTGCCCTCGCGGGTGAGACCGGTGGTGAGCCGCTGCTCGGCGAGGTCGGTGGCCAGCTTCGCCGCGTGCGCGGTGAGCTGCGCCTTCGCCTGCTGCAGACTCTGCGCGATCTCGGCACGGGTGGCGGTCTCGATGCGCGCCGACTCGCGCTGCGCCTCGGCGAGGATCTCCTCGCGCTCGCGCTGACCCTCGCGCTCGGCGCGGGCAGCGAGGTCGTCGACCTCGTGGCGAAGCTCGGCGATCTGCGCCGCGAGCCGCTCCTCCATCCCCGCCGCTTCCCGGCGCTGGCGGTCGGCCTCGGCGAGGTCGTGCGCGAGATCACGCTGCTTGCCCTCGAGGAACTTGATCACCGCCGGTCCCGCGAACTTGGCGAGCAGGCCGAGGAAGACGACGAGGTTGAGCGTCCAGAAGACCTCGTAGGGCAGGCCGAGGAACTTCGCGCTCGCGTGCTCGGTCGCTGCGCCGTGCTCGCCGGCCACGGCGTGCTCGGCCGCCTCCGCGGCGAGCGCGGGAGCCGCCAGCAGCGCACTCGCGGCGAGCGTCGCCGCGGCCCGACAGATCGCGCCCAGGCTCAAACCGCCCTCCCCACCAGCCGCTCGCTGATGCGAGCGGCGAGCGCCGAGGCGCGGCCGGCCAGCGTCTGCTCCTCGCGGGCGCGCTCGCTCGACAGCTCGGCGTTGGCCTGCTCGAGCAGGCGCTTCGCCGCCGCATCGGCCTCGCCGAGCATGGTGCCCCGCAGGTCGAGCGCCTCGCGCCGCAGCGCCTCGCGCCGGGCCGTCGCCTCGCGGCGCGCGGCGATCAGCCGCTGGCGCTCGGCGGTGAGCGCGGACTCGGCCTCGGCGGTGGCGCGCTGCCAGGCGTCCTTGGCCTCCTCGATGCGCCGCTCGCGCCGCTGCAGGATGCGCAGCAGGCGATCGAAGAGGAAGACCTTGAGCAGGAAGTACGCGACCCCGAAGATCGCGACCACCACCAGCAAGCTGGCATCGAACTTCACGGACCGCTCGGCTCCGTCGGCTGGCTCGGCTGCGCCAGGAAACCACCGAAAGGGTGGCGCAGCCGTGATTTACGTGCTGATTGTGCGAGGTTGTCCCCATCGCCGATGACCGCTCGCGATGGGGATCGCGCGAAAGCGCGGCGACTCTAACATGGGCCCGGAAGCAGGGTCAAAGCAGGCTCAAGGAGCTGGCGATGGGATCGCGGTGGGCGCCGGCAGCGCCACCGCCGGCATCGTCGCCGCGTGCGTTCCGGCTGGCGCCGCGAGCACCTCGAGCAGCACGGGAAGCAGGGTCTCCGGGCTCCAGACCTGCGCCATGTGGCCGCTCTTCGGCAGCAGCCGGAAGCGCGCGTCGGGGAGCAGAGCCGCGAGCTTGCGGCCGTAGTCGGGGACGAGCAGGCCGTCCTCCTCGCCCCACAGCAGGTCGACCGGCAGCTGGATCGCGCCGGCCTGCTTCTCCAGGAAGTCTTCGGCGCGCAAGCCGGCGACGAGACGCGCGGCGGGGCCGGCGGCGATGCCGGCGACGATGGCGTCGGCCTCGGCGTCGTCGGGCTGCGGCGCCGAGGGCCCGCGCACCACCAGCGCGAGGCGCTTGGCCTCGTCGCGGTTGCCCGGCCGCAGCGACACCGGCAGCGGCGCGAAGATCCCCGAGCTGTCAATGCCGACGACGCGCCCGATGCGCTCGGGGTGCTGCGCCGCGTAGAGCAGGCTCACCCAGCCGCCGAGCGAGTTGCCGACGAGGGTCACCTTGGCATCGGGTGCGAGCTCGTCGATCGCCGCACCCACCGCGGCGGCGAGATCGGCGACCGGCAACGGGCCATCCGCCGGGGCGCTCTCGCCGTGGCCGGGCAGGTCCGGCACCAGCAGCCGGTAACACCGCGACAGCGCCGGCACGATGCGGTACCAGTCGCCCGCCTGCCCGCCGCTGCCGTGCACCAGCACGACGATCGGACCGCGACCGCCGACGTAGACGCGGAGCGGTCCCGCCGGCGCGGCGACTGTCTCGGCGCGCAAGCCTCCGTCGGCGAGAGCGGCGCGGCGGTCCGCCGGCGCCATCACCAGCGCCGGTACCGCCTGCGGCGGCGGCACACCGCCGGCGCAGCCGACGAACGCGCCAGCACCCATCGCCGAACCGAGCACCCACGCCACGATGCGACCCATGCGCTGACGGTAGCATCGCCTCACTGCATGGGCGAGTACGACCCCATCGTGCCCGCAGCCGACGCCTCGAGCGACGACCTCGAGCGCGCCCGCGACCTCTTCGCCGCCGCGAGCCGGCCGTTCCTCGTCTGGCCCTGGTCGTGGCTGGCGTGGGCGCTGCTGCTGCCGGCGGCGGCCCTTGCCACCATGCCGGTGCTCGCGGCGCTCGGCCCTGGCGGCGTGCTGGCGTTGTGGTCGGCCGTCATCCTGCTCGGCGGCGCCGTCGAGCTCGTAGGACTTCGCCGCGGCCGCCGCCGCTACGGGCGCACTCCGCTCGGCGGCTGGGCGATGACCATCCAGGGCAACCTCTCGCTGGTGGCCTTGGTGCTGTCGGCGGCGCTGCTGTGGGCCGACCAGGGGATGCTGTTGCCGGGCCTCTGGCTGCTTGTCCTCGGCCACTCGTTCTTCCTGATGGGGAGCCTCGCCTTCCCCGCCTTCCGCGTCTGCGGGCTGCTCTACCAGCTGGGCGGCTTCTTCGCGCTGTGGCCGGCGGGGATCGACCCCTTCGTCGTCTTCGCCGTCGCCACCGCCGCCGGCAACCTGTGGATGGCGTGGGCGGTGTGGCGCCAATCCGGGCGCGTCTAGAACTCTGGACGCGCCTAATCGACGACCAGCTCGCTGCCGCTCCAGCGGTCGGCGAGCGAGCGCCGCGCGGCGCCGAGCGCGGCGAGCCCGGGCAGCCCGATCAGCAGCACCGTCACCAGCTCGCCCAACCAGCGCCGCAGCGCCTCGGCGAAGGTGAGCGGCAGGTCGTCGCCGGCCTGGCAGACGAGGCCCACCGCCGCCATCCCCGGCGTCTTGCCCCAGAACGCCAGCGGCACCACGGTGTAGAAGAGCGAGAACACCAGCACCAGCAACGCGAAGGCGGGCAGCTGCGGCAGCGCCGGCTCGACCTCCATGGCGCGCGCGCCGCCGAGTGCCGCCGCCGCCACCGCCACGTGCACGCCGAGGTCGACGAGGCCGGCGAAGAGCCGGGCGCGGAAGGGCGCCGTCGACGCGCCCGCCGGCGCTGCCGCGGCAGCCGCAACGCGATGCGGCGCCACGCTCGGCGCCGGCGAGAGCGGCAGCTCGAGCGCCTCGTCCCGTGCGTCGCCGCCCGCGGCCTCGTCGTCGAGGTCGAGCTCGAAGAGCGTCGCCTGCTCGCGGGCGCCGCGCGCTGCGGTCATAGCGGCCGCGGCGTCAGGTACTTGGTGTAGATGCGGTAGAGCAGGTCGGGGTTGCGCTGCCGGTAGGTCTGCGCGAATTGCAGCAGCCGCTCCACGTCGACGTCGCCGGGAGTGAGGCCGGCGGCCTCCTTGAGGTTCTCCTCCGCCTCGTCTGGCTTGCCCTGCTGCAGGCTTAGGATGCCTTTGTTGACATAGGCGGTGGTGAGCATCAGCCGCGCGTCGGCGTTGCCGCTGTCCTTCTCGAGCACCACCCAAAGGTCGCGCAGCGAGCGGTCGTACTCCTCGGCGCGCAGCAGCGACAGCACGCCCTTGAGCGGCTCGACGGCCTTGCTCGCGCGCGCGGCGAGCTCCTTCTCCTCCTCCGACAGCGGCACGATCGCCGCCGCCTGGGTGAGCAGCGGCTCGACGGCGAGGTAATGCCGCTGCGTCTCGGCCTGCCGCGCCTGCTCCATCAGCGCCTCGCGCTTGGCGAGCTGCTCGGGCGGCGGGCCGGCCGCTGCCTGCGTCGCCCCTTCCTCGCCTTCCCACTGGCCGATGAGCGCCTGCGCTTCCTCGTAGTAGGGGCTCGCCGGCGGCACGCGCTTGAGCTGGGCGATGGCGACGGCGCGCTTGCCGCCTTTGTAGAGGTCGGTGGCGCGAGTGATCGGCGTCTGTTCCTGGGCCGCCTTGGTGCGCACCGGCGCGTCGGTGTTGGGAAACAGCGTGCTCCAGCGCGTCATCAGGAACCAGCCGCCGGCGAGCACCAGGACCAGCACGGCGGCCGCCGCGACGAGCAGGTTGCGGCGTGACGGCGGCGGCTTGAGCGGCACCGACACCGGGCGGGGGCGCTCCTCGCCCGGCTCGGGCGGCACCAGGATCTCTTCCTTGAGCTCGTCGGCGTCGGCCGCGCCGAGCTCGTCGAGCAACGCGCCGTCGGCGGCGGCCGGCGGCGGCTTCGGCAGGTCGGTGAGCTCGCCGCGCTCGAGCTTGCCCAGCGCGTCGCGCGCGGCGACGTGGTTGGGCTGCAGCGCCAGCACGCGCTGCAGCGTCGCCTTGGCGCCCTCGAGGTCCTTCGCCTGCACCTGCGCCAGCGCGTCGTGGTAGGCCTCTTCGACCTGCCGCTCGTGCTCGGCCTTGGCGTTGCGCGCCTGGTCGATGCGGCGCGCCGCTTCGGCGTGGTCGATGTCGATCAAGAAGATGCGCGACCAGGCGTCGATGGCGCCCTGCAGCTCGCCGCGCGAGAACTGCGCCTGCCCCTCGTCGAGCAGCTCGGCGATGCGCGGGTCGGGGTCGGAGGCGACGCCGGCGGCGAAGGCGGCCGGCGCTGCCCCACCATCGGCGGCGAGGCCCTCCAGCGACAGCTCGTCGTCCGCCGAGTGCAGCGGCGGCGGGAAGTCCTCGTCGAGCGGGCCACCGACGTCGCCGAGCTCGAGCGGCGGCAGGTCCATCGGCAGCTCTTCGTCGGCGTCGCTGGGCAGGCCGCCGAACGAGATCTCGTCGGCGGGCAGCTCGTACGCCGGCTGGGATGCGGAGAGCGGAGCGGGCTCGCTCACCAGCGGCTCGTCGAGGTGCGGAGCGAAGGCGGGGGGCGGAGCCGCCGCGGCGGCCGCGCGCGGCGGGGGCACCGAGAGCCGGTCGGCGAGCTCGGCGATCGCGGGATGGCCGTCGTCGAGGGCGCGCGCCTTGTCGACGAGCGTGCGGGCTTCGTCGAGCCGCCCTTCGGCCACTGCGTTGCGCGCCTTGCTCAGGAAGCGGTCGACGTAGGGGGCGGCCTCCATCAGCTCCTGCGCGTGAGCCATCACCGCCTGCAGCTCGGGACTGCCGGCGAGCGTGGCGTGCTCCTGCTTGGCGAGGGCGGCGAGCGCCTCGAAGTCGCGGCGCATGAGGAGCCCGGCGAGCTCGCGGCGCAGCTCGTTCGCGGACGGGGGTGGCGCAGCGGGCGGCGCCGCGGCGGGCCGAGGCTGGGCGGGAGGAGCTGTGGCCGGCGCGGCGGGCCTGGGCTGAGCAGCCACCGGGGCGGTGGGGGCCGCGGGCCGTGGCGCCGCCGCGGGCGCGGGAGCTGGCGCCGGGTCGCCGTCCAGCCGGGCGCGCAGGTCGCTCACCTCCACCGGACCGCTCGCGCCGCGCAACCGCTCCGACAGCAACTGCGCCAACGAGAACTGCCCGTCGAGCTGCAGCACGAAATCGCACCCCAGCCGCGCCTCCTCGAGGCTGCCGCGGGCGGCCACGTCGAGGGTGTGGCGGAAGGTCTCGAGGATGCGCTTCTGGACGTCGGAGGGGAGGCTGGGATTGCCGGCGTAGCTCATGCGCGTCCTGCTTCCTTCCGCGAGAAAGATCCGCTGCCGGTGGGGATTGTCGATGTTAGCAGAGGGAGAATG